>DAOWJK010000042.1 GCA_030640395.1 Nanobdellota archaeon
TCATATTTATTTAGAGAAAACTATAATGCTTCTGGAGGAAAAGAAATATTTTTAAGCTTCGAAAACAAGAAAAGAGAAAAACTCTACAGCTTATTAAGGCTACGGATACCCTCCTATATCTTCGGGACCTCAAGGAATAAATCTTTCAAAAAACCCTTTCTTCCTGTTTTACGAGAGGCTGCTCTAATCAGAGAAATCCATACCTACGGACAGCTTGTGCCAATTTCAGAAAGAAAATTGGCCCCTCAACATAGAGGTTTAGGGAAAAAATTAATTAATTCCAAAATAAAAACCCAAAATTTAATTGAACAGATAACCCCGGAAATCTTGAAAAAAGATTTCCTATGGAAAGCTAAGAAATTCAGGAGATATGACCTCACATCCCCTGTCCCGTCAATCAGCGGGGGGAAAAGACATTTTGTAAATCAGGCAATTGATTATGGAAGAAAAATCTGGACAGATATGGGATTTAAAGAAATGTCAGGAGAATTAACCCAAAGTTCATTTTGGAATTTTGATGCTTTGTTTACTGCACAAGATCATCCTGTAAGAGAAATGCAAGACACATTTTTCATTGACAAAAAAACAAGCTTACCTGATAAAAAAATAATAGAAGTTGTAAAAAAATCTCATGAAAAAGGTGTTGATGGGAGTAAAGGTTGGAATTATTCTTGGAGTGAAGAAGAAGCAAAAAAATCAGTTCTAAGAACACATACAACTTGCTTATCTGCACAAACACTTGCTAAACTCAAAAAGGAAAATCTTCCTGCAAAATTCTTTGCATTAGGAAAATGTTTCAGAAACGAAACAATTGACTGGCAGCATGGTTTTGAATTTAATCAAACCGAGGGGATAGTCATAGATAAAAATGCAAATTTCAAACATTTGTTAGGATATTTAAAACAATTCTTCGGAAAAATGGGATTTAAAAAAGTCAGATTCAGGCCAGCCTATTTCCCATACACAGAACCTTCTATGGAAATAGATGTATGGCATCCAGAGAAAAAAATCTGGCTTGAACTTGGGGGTGCAGGAATATTCAGACCAGAAGTAACAATCCCCCTTCTTGGAGAACACATTCCAGTTCTGGCATGGGGACCTGGTTTTGACAGGACATTAATGGATTACTATGAAATAAAAGATTTAAGGGAACTTTACAAAAATGATTTAACTAAATTAAGAAAAATGAAATTTTGGATGAAATGAAAACACTATCAATAAAACAACCTTGGGCAGAATTAATTTTACAAGGCAGAAAAAAAATAGAAATCAGGAAGTGGAATACTAAATTTAGAGGGAAATTTTTAATTCATAGTTCAAAGATTCCAGATAACAAATCTATGAAAAAATTTGGATTTCAGAATCTACAAAGTGGATTTATAGTTGGAAAAGCAGAACTTATTGATGTAAAAACATACAAAAATGATGAAGAATTTACAAAAGATAATAATTTGCATTTAGCAAATAAAGGATGGGGAAATAAAGGATTTATATTAAAAAATCCAAAAAGAATAAACAAAATCAAAGCCAGAGGAAATCTTGGTTTTTGGGAATTTAATAAAAAATGACAAAAGAACAACTAATAAAATTAGCAAGTTCTTCTGAAGAAATTGTGAAAATTTATCAATATATTAAATCTTTTAATTTGAATTATCCTGATTATGATGAATGGATTAAGAAATGCAAAAGAGAATTAGAATTTGGTTATAAAAAAGCTCATTATTATGAAAGAGGTTCGGATATGCTGGGAGTTATTATTTTCCAGCCTCATAAAAAAGAAAAGAATGTGTTAGAAATAAAAAATTTTAGAGTTTCTTCGCCAAATAAAAAGAAGGGTATTGGTTCAATATTATATGATTCAATTGAACAATATGCTAAAAACCAAAATTTTAAAATAATCCAAATAGATACTCACACTAACGAAATGATTGATTTTCTTTTAAAAAGAGATTTCAAAATTATTGAAAAAGAAGCATTGTATTCTCCATCACAAATAGAAACTATTTTACAAAAAATCTTGGAAACAAAAAAATAAAATGGCAATAGTAACAATAAACAAAAAACAATTTGAAAAAGAAATAGGAAAGTTAGACGAGAAAATGCAGGACAGAATTGCAATGTTTGGAACTCCTGTTGAAGAAATAACAAATAACGAACTTCAAATTGAAATTTTCCCAAACCGCCCGGATTTATTATCTTATCATGGATTTAAAAGAAGTTTCTTGGCTTTTTTAGGAAAGAAAACAAAACTAAAAAAATACAAAATAAACAAGCCGGAAAAAAATTACAAGGTTGATATAGACTCTTCAGTAAAAAACATTCGTCCATACACTGCCTGTGCAATTGTTAAAAAATTAAAACTTGATGATGATAAAATAAAAGAACTGATTGAAATTCAGGAAAAACTTCACATAACTGTTGGAAGAAAAAGAAAAAAAGTTGCAATAGGAATTTACCCTCTGGAAAAAATTAAACTGCCCATAACTTTCAGAGCATTGGAACCTGATAAAATAAAATTTGTTCCATTAGAATCAAACAGGGAAATGTCCGGGCTGGAAATTTTGCAAAGGCATCCGGCAGGAAAAGAATATGCTCATCTTTTGGCAGGAAAAGAAAAATTCCCTATTTTTATCGACGCAGATAAAAACATTTTAAGCATGCCCCCAATAATCAATTCCCAGCTAACAGGAAAAATCACAGAAAAAACAAGTGAAGTTTTTATTGAGTGTTCTGGTTTTGATTTTGAAATTCTAAGCAAATGTTTGAACATTATCATAACAAGTCTGGCAGATATGGGAGGGAAAATTTATCAGATGGAAATCAAATATGGGCACCATGGGCGTACCCCGAAAAATCTTCGTGGAAGATTTTTACAAGGGGCAAAAAAAATCACTCCAGACATGACAACTGAAAAAATGAAAATCTCACTGGAAACTACAAACAAACTTTTAGGATTAAATCTTAAGGAAAAAGAATTAAAACAATTAATTGAAAAAATGGGTTGCAATTATAATAAAAGAATCGTGGAAATTCCTGCCTGGAGAACTGATATCCTGCATGAAGTTGATTTAATTGAAGATGTTGCAATTGCTTATGGTTATGAAAACTTTGTTCCGGAAATTCCAGAGATATCCACAATTGGCGAAGAAAATCCCAGGGAGACAATAAAAAGAAAATTCTCAGAAATTCTTGCAGGACTGGGAATGCTGGAAGTTTCAAATTATCATTTAACAATTAAAAAAGACCAATTCGCAAAAATGGGGTTTACGAAGAAACAGGAAAAAGATTTTATTGAAGTGGAAGAATCAAAAACAGAATACGCAATTTTAAGAAAAGATTTGACGCATTATTTGCTGAAGATTCTTTCAGAAAACATTGATTCTGAATACCCTCAGAAAATTTTTGAGATTGGAAAGGTCTTCAAAGTAAATGAAAGTATATCTGAAACAGAATCTCTTGTAGCAGCATTTGCCCCTGGAAACTTTACAGAAATAAAACAAGTCCTTGAATATTTGTTCAAAATAATTGATGTGAACATAACAATTGCAGAGCCGGAAAAATTTCCGTTGCATTTTATTGACGGCAGAGTTGCAGAAATTAAAATAAATGAAAAAAGAATAGGATTTATCGGAGAGATTCATCCAAAAATTTTAAAGAACTGGAGAATCAGAATGCCTGTTGCTTTGTTTGAAATTAATCTGGAAGAGGTTTTTGAGAAGTTAGTTTAAAAGAAAAATTATTTAAGAGGAAGAGGATAACTAAACATCAACACATATTCATCTGGTGAATTACTCTCCCCAAGTTCAACATCCCAACTAGCATTTCTATAATTATCTGTTAATCTATTTAAAACAAATACTTTTGTTTTATCTAAAACAAATTTTAATTTTTCCCCTGGTTCTGATGATTCTCTCTCAAGGAAGTTATCAATTATTTCTTCTAATCTATTCGTTTCTTCTATATCTTCTTTTTCTCGTTGAGCATATATTTCTTTTGCATTTACTACCATTGTAATCTTTCTAATAAATTTAAACTTTATAAACCTTTCGTTTCTTTTACTATTCTTAAATTAATACAAATAACCCAAAATTCTCCTCTCCTTTCAAAACTCAATCAACCAAAATAGTTCTTCCCATCATGTAAAATTGCTTTGCAATTTTATAGCTATCAAACATTTATAAAAATTTCGATGAAATTTATTCCATTAATATGATTGAAATAATTACCCGAAGTAATTCTTTCCATTGCTTTGAAGTTTATTATCCCAATTCTTTTTTATTACATTAATAATTCCCAAAATATCTTTCTTCATTTCCTGCCACAATTCATAAGTTTCCTTAACAAACTTCACTTCATTATCTTCTGAAAATTCAAGGTCCAGTCTGATTAATTCCACTTCACACTTTGCTAATTTTTTATAAACACTTGTTAATTTCTTTTTCTCATCTGCCCCAATAGATTTAACAATAGAAAAAATAAACATCGGAACATTCACCGGATTCAAAATAGACTCAATAAACCTCAGGTAATTCATGAACTTGTCTGCCATAAATTTCCGTATTTCCCTCACTAAAAAATCCGTCTCAATTTCTGCAAGTTTCTCTATCTGAAAATCTTCATTAAGTTTTTCAAACTCAGGCAAATCATATCCTTTCTGAATTTTTTTATAATCTTCCTTTAAATTTTCTAAATTATTCTCATCTGCCATCTTAAAACCTAACAAAGAAGTTTTATAAAGCTGTTGGAAGCTTCGGGCGGGAATTGAGGCCTCGTAGAGGTCATCCCTTTGGGAAACTCAGGACCTCTTCGTTACCAACGAAGTACTCTAACCAGCTGAGGCCTGCAAAAGCAGGTCATCCCAGTGGGAAGCTATTGTGGCAAATTTCATTAACTAAAAATCTCCTATATAAAAACATTAAGAATTATTTGTTCATTATTCTCATAAAGAAAAAAATCAAAAGAACTATGGCAAATGCCCCTGCAACAAAACCAAGCACCATCGCAAGTAAAGAAAACAAATTAATTAATAATTCATCTGACGAAACACGGTACAATAAAAAAGATGCTAAAGATAAAACAGCAAACAATATTAAATTATTTAAAACCAAATTAATTTTTTGTTTACTGGCTCGAACCTTCTTAGATTTTTTAGTGGCTTTTTTTGCCCCAGATACCTTGGGGTACACCGAGCGGTGCACACTCTTCTTTTTTGTCACCTTTTTTGCCATGAAGTTCAATAGAATCCAAAGTTTTTAAACTTTACTCTGGAAACCAATTTAGTTTTACAATTTCTTTAATTAATATCTGGGAATTTGCATAAAGACCATCAAACCATTCAACATATAATTCAGAAAACTTGACAACATTTGATTGTTGGTACATTGCCAAATTATTATTGCTAATTATTAACAAAGCCCCGATAATAAAAAACATTAAGATAAAAATAAAAATTTTCATCTCACACCAGTCTCGTTAACTCCCCAATCCATCCGAATAGCATTAGTTGTTATTGATTTCATGTTTCCAAAAGCAGAGCCAAGCCAGGAAAAATAAAGTTTGCTTGCTTCGATTATTCCCGAAACAGTTTTAATGTCTATGTCTTGCCCGCGAAGAGAAAAAGTAAAACTAAAATACCCAAATAAAATTAATCCTATCAAAAATATAGCAAATAATTTATGCTTTAATCTTTTTATTTCTATTATAACCCATATTGCTATGATTAATACAGATATAATCAAAACAGTAATGCCAATCACCATTATAATCAGAAGATTGGAGAGTATAAAAATATTTCGATGATAATTTTAAAAATACAAAATCTATAAAATATAAAGCCCTATAGTCTAGTGGTCAAAGATACGACCCTCTGGAGGTTGTGACCCAGGTTCGAATCCTGGTGGGGCTATTATAATAAAATGAAAATTGATGCAATAATTGTTTTAGGGGTTGATTTAGGAAGAAAAGGAGAATTTGAATCTAGATTAAATAAAGGAATAGTGCTAGCTGAAAAGTATCCAGAAGCGAAGCTTGTATTTTCAGGAGGATATTCTTTTAGATTACCTAAAGATCCAGGGTACAGAGAAGCATTATTGATGAAAGAAAAGGCATTAGAGAAAGGAATGCCTCAAGAAAGGATTCTTACAGAATCTAGCTCAAAAGATACATTTGGAAATGCCTATTTTGTAAGGACAAATGTTATTGATAAACACAATTGGAAAAATTTAATTGTCGTTCCTAGCCCCACAAATTTAAACAAAGCAAGATATTATTTTGATCTCGTTTTTGGCAATGATTATGAAATTCAATATGTCCCTTCTAATAATATTACTTATAAAGGAAAAATTAAAGAATATGAATCTGTAACAACAAGAAATTTAGAAAAAGAAAAGGAATTAATAAAAGATATAACTCCTGGAGATATAAAAACAATCAAAGAATTCTTATTTACAAAACATCCTGCATATGCAAATATCCCTAAGGAAGATTGGTCTTCTAATATAGCAAAATATGATGAGAAAGATTAAAAATCTTACTATCACTAAATTTAAATACACCAAATTCTTGTATAAAACATGGAAGAAAAAGAAATTGGAATTGTTTCCAGTTACTTTGAGCATGTAGGTGTTGCAGCAATAAAACTTTCTGGAAGCCTGAATGTCGGGGACAAAGTGCATATAAAAGGGCACACAACTGACTTTGAAAAAAAAATAGGTAGTATGCAAATAGAAAGAGAAAATGTGAAAAAAGCAAAAAAAGGCGACCACATCGGAATAAAAGTTCCTGAAAAAGTGCGACCTCATGACAAAGTTTTCTTAGTTAAATAAATGCAAAATTTATAAACAAGTTATTTTTAATTTTAATAGTTCAACCTGTGCAATAGCATCGGTTGTTTTGTTTTGCACGCGATTTCCGTCGAGTGATGTAAAGAAATCGCTAACCGGAACAAAAAGGGAAGTTTACAAAAGAAACCGCAAGGTGTCTTTTGAGCCCCGATAGTTTCCCATAGGGATGACCTCTTCGAGGCCTCATTGGCCAAGAATGCCTATTCCCAATTTACTCTCGTTTATTGATATTCATTTTACTACAAGAGCAAATCGCTCAACTCCCGCATCCGCTCGCTTTTGGTTTGTGAAGCGAGGCTTGTGGAAACGCTCGCCCTCTCAAAAATTGAATTATAAAAATTTAAATAGGTTTGAAATATCAAACCTATAAGCCCCGATAGTTCAGTGGCCAAGAATGCCGCCCTCTCAAATACACATGTTAATGTTTGAGTTAAGATAAAACTTGATTCAAATAAATGCAAGGCATAAGAAGAGGTGATCAAATCTCGAGGAGAGAGGAGGTCTATGCATCTCAATGCAGCTTCATCTTGGACGCGCAGAGAAATCTGTGCATGGAGATAGGCGGTGACCCGAGTTCAAATCTCGGTCGGGGCGTCTATGGAACTGAAAGTTCCATTTCGAAATATGAACGAGGGTTTACCCGAGATTTCAAATCCGAGCGATTTCGTGGTAGAAGTATAATCCAAAAGAAACTTCGTGCGAGGTCGGGAGTTAGGTCGGGGCGTCATCGAGGTGTGCTCGTTATTCAGTCCTAAAATAAGAGCATATCTCGCCGATACTTCGGACAAAAAAGTTTAAACAGAAAGGGAAGTTAAAAAGAAACCGTAAGGTGTCTTTTAAGTTCAAGTTTTGGTCGGGGCGTTCGCATAGATTGGTCTTTTTGGGATTTTTAATTAAAAGAATTTATTTTTTTAATCATTTCTTCAATAATTTTAATGGCTTCCGCACATTTTATATAATCAAATTTTTTCATTCCTTGATGCATTAGATTATTTCTTATTCCATAGATTTCTTGAATTTTCTTAAATGATGAATTATCTAATTCTTCCCCTTCAAGATAAATAATAGAAAATTTTAAAGAATCCATCAAACTTAAATTTTTTAACATGTTATCTAAATTTAGAAGATTATTTTTAGAATCTTTTGATAAGATATCTTTTTTTCTTATGATATAGTCTCGGATGGAATATTCTAATCCCATAATTAAATTAACATAAACATTAGGCAGTTCTCCCTTAGAATAATTAATTTTAGCCATGCAAACGTATTTATTGACGATTTTAATTTCAGTAGATTTATCCTTGGAAATGATTTCCAATTCTTCCCAGTATTCTTTCTTTTCTTCACTATCTCTAGAATCTATTACTAATAATAATTTTTTTCCCTCAGAATTGTTTTCAATTTCATTTAATAATAAGGCTATTAAAGGAATTTCGCCTAAATCTGTATCCCAAAGATTTCTTTTATCACAAAAATCATAGAATCCTTTTCCAAAATTATTCTCAATCCTTTTTGGATTATCAGTGCCTTCAAAATAAGCTTCAATCATTTTTTTAGCTTGAGATGAATTCACTTCAAAAAATTCTTCAAAAAATGAAATTATTTTTTGATGTGTGTAATTAAGTTTAGCCAATTTATTTCTAACATCTTTCAAGTTTGAGGAAAAGATTATTCTGCATCCCGCTAAATCATTTTCATCCTCCGAGTCATATTCTATTTTTTTATTCTTATTATCAAAAATATAATCAAAGATAAACCAAAGATAATCTGAAATTTGAGTAGTATAATTCCACGAAAATATTTCTATCTCTCCCTCAATACCTAAATAACTTTTTTGTCCCATAAAAAGAAGGATAATTAAAACTATTTAATAATTACTATTAACTAACTAATTTAACACTAGTATAATGTCTTCCAGTTTTCTTATGTTTACTATGTTTTATGAGTTCGATTTTCTCAATCCATCGCTTATATCTTTCTTCACGTTTGTAAGGGTCAACTTTCATAAAGTAATTTATTAAAAATTACTTATAACAAATTTGTACTGGTTTGGTACTAGTACCAGTGTTGTAGGATAAATTTAAGTAGAATACTTATTTTAAAATAATATGGCAACAATAAGAAATCATTATTTGTGTGAAGGTTGCGGATGTTCAATTCTTTTTAAATACCAATTGGAAAATGAAAAAGAAGTTCCCGTAAAATTTAATTGCCCAAAATGCTCTATTCCTATCTCGGGCAAGATAATCTACACAGAAAGAGGAATTATCTGGAATTTA
Source organism: Nanobdellota archaeon (assembly GCA_030640395.1). GTDB lineage: Archaea > Nanobdellota > Nanobdellia > Pacearchaeales > GW2011-AR1 > JAGLYK01. Next base: position 9,122 of record DAOWJK010000042.1, read on the forward strand.
GAAAATGTCAAAGAGGGAAATGACATAGCTGGAAAAAACTTTGATTTTACTATTTTGCATTCTTCCTATTTTCCAACAGCAATAATAAGGGGTTTTGAAAAATTGCCCCCCATATTTTATTTTATGCAGAAAACTGGATGTGGATTAGATTCGCTTCTTGAAATGGGTCAAAACGATTCTTTATTTGATATTTTAAGAAAAGATTTGAAAAAGATAGTTTATTATTTACATTCTGGAAAGGAACAAAAGGCTATTGATTTACTGGAAAAAAAAGGCGTGGAGGTTTCTGAAGGAGGGGTTATTGAAACTGTATCTAGGTTGATTGAATTTGCGTTTTTACCGATTGTTCAAAAAAAAGGATACATTGATTTGAGAAAAAATCAATTGAATCTCAAAATCGAACAGCTTTCAGATGAATTTTTTAGTACTAATCATGAAGAAATTCTCTCTTTATTTAAAGAATTTCTTGAGTTTATAGAACAGATAATTGATTCTTATCCTTCAATAAGACCTTGTTTGCCTTTGTTAAAAAAAGATGAAATTAAACAAATGGGCTTTGAATATTATGCTTTTGATGAAAAAAAATTAGTTAAATTATACCAAGATTTATTTGAACTTAACTCTAAAATGTTGCCACTATATATGAAAATAATTGGGGAAGAAGATAAAATTACAGAGAAAAATACAAATGGTAAAAAAATAAATTATTTGGATAGCAAGGGAGTTCATTATGTTAAAGAAAATCTAGATTTTGATTTAAGAAATGGGATGGGTCATAAAAATATTAAGTTTAATTTTGAAGAACAGCAAATTACTTATGAAACAAACCAGGGAGTCACGATTTTATCTTTTCATACTTTTTTTATTAAAATCGTAAAGAACCTAATGCAGTTCATGGCTAATTTAAAGCTATTAGCAAATATTCTAATTATTAAAGATTTAAAGAAAAAGTTGACAGAGAATGGAAAGAGATAAAAAATCCCTAATGTTCCATGATGTACGCTTATGCGGTCGGGGCGTTCAGTAGACATGTCGAAAAGTGGTGGGCTTTTGAATATAAATTTTTAAAAACATTTAATTCTTGTAAAATTTATGGAAAATACTTTATCCCCTGCAAATAATTGGAAAAGAGTTTTGTTAAAAATTTATTCTATTTATCCAAATCTCTACTATGAAGAAAACAAAATTAAATTCTCTTCGGATAATCACGATCTTGCAAGGAGATTAAAAATTTCTGGAGGAGATTTATGGAGTTGTTTAATTTTTTTAGATTCAAATAATTTAGTAGAAATTGCTCATTTAGGCAAAGAAAGAATTGTAAGTTTTACTGAAAAAGGGTTAGATTTTGCATTAGAAATAGAAAAACAATTTAGGGAAATTAGAGAAAAGGGGCGATTTGAAAAATTACAATGGCTAATGATTGTTTTAACAGGGGTTTTAGCTTTAGCAAGTATTCTTAATATTTTCTTTTAGGATAAATATTCTGTTGATGAATGGCTATGATTATTGAAAATATGACAAAAATTGCTCCTGCAATAATTGATGAACCCAAAGAAAGCCAGAAAGTTTTCCTAGTTAAAGCGGTTCTTGAACGTGCAGATATTTCGAATTCGTGATTTATTGAAGATTGTTCCTCTATGCTTTGATTCACAAATCCAATTGAACTACTACTTTCTTGTTGAGTTCCCACGCCAGACCTGTCAATATGAGTATTTAACAAATTAAAGAAGCAATCTTGTCTTGTACACTCAAATTCCTCTCCCATATTAAAATAAAAGTGGCTAGTACCCCCCCACAAGGAATTTTTTTGAAAACTAAATTTTGCATTTGGGCTCAATTTCATTTTAACACTAATTAACATCCACTCTTCTTTTGTTTCTTTTAGGAATATTATTTTCAAGAATTTTTTATTTTCAGATTTTTCTAATTCAAAAGGAAAATTTTCTTGACTATGATTGACAAAATGTTGTACTGAAAGAAGTTCATATTCTTCTGGCATAAAGATACTTATTCGATTTAAACTCTCTTTTGATTTGAAGGAAAAAGTTCCCGTTTCTTCATCAAAACGATAAGTTGTTCTAAATTCAGAAAAATTTACTATTGAACCATCTTCTGCAAATGCGTAGAAACTAAAATAGTATTTATTATATTTTGGATATTCATATATTGAAGATGAATGCATAATTGAAAGAATCCCTATAAGAAAAATTAATATTGTTATTGACAAAAGTCCCAAATAAAATTTAGACATTTTTAAAATATTTTTTCTCATTAAATATTAAATAAAACCTTCTTTTTAGATTTTATGAATATATCCAACATCACAACATGTTGCGAAATTGCTACGATTTTTTAAAAACAAAATAAAATTTCCCTCCTATCAATTCTGCATACCTCCCCAAGAGTAAATCAAAGATTTTCACTAACACAAAATTTTTAATTTCGTGCTAAACCAAAACATTTAAATAGTATTATGCATATATATTCAGAACTAAATAAGCTCATTTAATGAGCAGGAGAAATAAAATGCCAGCAATGGACAAAACAGGACCTTTAGGACAAGGGGCTTTGACAGGAAGAAGATTAGGACCTTGCGGAAGAGGTTTTGCAAAAAGACTTGGAATTGGGCGAGGACTGGGCAGAGGAATTGGTTTTAGAGCAAGAGCCTTTTTAGAAGAACCAATTACTTTAACAGAAGCTGAAGAAAAGAAAATTTTGGAAGCCGAACTTAAGGAAATTGAATCAGAAAGAAAAGAAGTAGAAAAAAGACTAAAAGAATTAAAAAATGCCTAGACCATGTATAAGGAGAAGAGTCATGGGCAGACCACACTCTTCTTACTTTAAACCAATCGGAATAAGAATGATTAACTTAGAAGAAACTATTTTAACAATGCCGGAATTTGAAGCAATCCGCTTGGTTGATTTAAAAGAAATCTCCCAGGAAAAAGCCGGAAAACAAATGAAAATTTCCCAATCAACACTCTCAAGAATCTTAAAAACAGGAAGATATAAAATAGCCGATGCAATTGTAAACGGAAGAGCAATTAAAATTGTTAAATAAACTTTAGCATTTATACACGACTTCCGTCTAAAGAATAAAATAAAGAAGTCGTATGTGGAAAGTTAAAGAAATTTTATCGTGCGAAGTTGGGAGTTTGGAATGTATGTTTAGCGATATTTATAAAGAAATAAATATTTACTATCTTATGAATGTTAGTAATACTAAAGTAAAAATCATATTTAATGCATTAAAGATAGAAGTTAAAAGCATTATTAAAATACCCACTCTTTCTAACTTCTTAATAAAAGTAGAAACCAATAAAAAAAATTATTATTTAAAAATATATAATAATAAAGCAGAAAGCAAAACTGGTTACAAGCTATCTTATTTATATCCTTTGTTATTAAAAAAAGGTATTCCAGTACCTAAAGTTTTGAAATATGATGATAGTTTAAATTTAATTAAACATCCATATTTAATTATTTCAGAAATAAAAGGAGATATGCTTCTGGACAAATTTGATAAATTAAATGAGGGTGAACTTTTTTCAATTTGTTATGACCTTGGGAAAATAATTGCTAAAATACATTTAATTACTTTTGATAAATTTGGAGAAACTTTTGATGGAAAAACTGTGGGGGGATTCTCTGAAATTGGGAAAAAAGGACCTTTCAAGAATTGGAAAGAGATGCACACGGAAATTATTAATCATCGTTTAAGTTATTTCAAAGGAACAGATTACGAAGATTTAATTAAACCAATTAAGAATTGGTTTAAAAATAATAGCCCCCTCATAGATTATAAAATAACCCCAAGATTACTTCATATTGATCTAAACCAAAAAAATATTTTTTTGAACAAAAATAAGATTAGTGGAATTATAGATTTTGATGGTGCTTTTATTGGACATAATGAAGAAGAACTTATGCGAACAGAATCTGCGATTTTTTCAAATAATAAAGATTTGAAAGATCCATTTTTCAAAGGATACACAGAACTTATTAAATTAGATGAAGGTTACGAGAATAGAAAAACTTTTTATTATTTATCTAGAATGATAGTTCACATTGATTGTGTAATAGAATATGGAAATAATTATGTTAATGATATTAAAAAAGAACATAAAATCTTAAGAAATGAAATTAATAAAATTCTAAAAGGTAATCATGTTAATTTTGATAAAAATCAACCAAATAGTTAAGAATGCACTAAAACTTATGAATATTTAATACTTTCACAACGATACAAAAGTCTATAGAATAATTTATATAATCTATTATCTGTTGAATAATATGTCCTTAAATTTATTAGATGTAGCTTTAAATCCACAATTATTGACCAAAGAATTAAGAGTTCAAAATAATAAAAAAATTATATTAAGGCCACTTGAGGTTAAAGATGTAAAATTATTGTCTACTTTCCTAAAGAATTTGTCTCCCAAAACTCGTAAATTCTATACATGCAAAAGCTATGATTATTCATATGCAAAAGAACTTTGCAATGCAATAAATCGTTATGATAAATTACGATTAGTTGTTACACTCAAAACTACAAAACAAATTATATCTCTTTTAGAATTTAGCTTTGATATAACAAATGAGGATTATAAGAGATTTCTAAAATATGGAATTAATTTAACAAAAAATGATTGTAGATTTGGGCCTTGCATATCTGATGATTATCAAAGTAAAGGAATTGGAAGTGCAATCTTTCCATATATAATTGATGTCGCACATAAATTTGGACGAAAGAGAATAATTCTTTGGGGAGGTGTATTAATTAATAATAAAAAAGCTATTCGTTTCTATGAAAAGAAAGGTTTTAAAAATTTAGGTACATACGAAAACTTAGAAAATGGGACATCTTTGGACATGATTTTTAATATTTAACAAGCAAATAAAAAATAAATAACTCATGCGAAGTTGGGGGGTTAGGAGCCATGAGTTCCTCTCAAATAAAATGGATAAAAAAGAAATTAATAATGCATTCTTAAAATCAGCAAAAGCATTGTGGAAATCACTTCCCTTGATTTTAGGAACAATTCTGCTTATAAGTCTAATTTCAATATTAATGCCAAAAGCATTTTATACATCTGTGTTCAGCAAAAATATTTTTTTAGATTCTTTTATTGGGAGTTTAATCGGAAGCATTTCTGCAGGAACCCCGATAACAAGTTATATTTTTGGAGGAGAAATGCTAAAGCAAGGAGTCAATCTGTTAGCTGTAACAGCTTTTTTAGTTGCCTGGGTAACTGTTGGAATCATACAACTTCCAGCAGAAATCGCAATCTTAGGGAAAAAATTTGCTCTATTAAGAAACATCACATCATTTATCTTGGCAATTGTTGTAGCCATAATTACAATATTAATTTTGGAGGTGTTTAAATGAATTTAAAAAATATTTCCGGAACAGCATATTTCCTGATTTCAATATTTCTAATTTATTTTCTATTACTTATTTTCAGAACAGATTTATTTTTTTCAAGCATAAATTTTTTTTATAATATCTTTTTAAAAATAATTCCAATTTTCATCCTTGTTTTTATTTTAATGGTTTTTACAAATTATTTCATAACCCCAAAATTTATAATCAAACATTTAGGGAAAAAAAGAATTAAAAAATGGTTTTATGCAATTGTTGGAGGAATTTTATCTACAGGTCCAATTTATATGTGGTATCCTTTATTAGCAGACTTAAAAAATAAAGGATTGAATTATGGTTTAATATCTTGTTTTTTATATAATCGGGCAATTAAAATTCCCCTGTTGCCTTTGATAATATTTTATTTTTCTTTGAAATATGTTATTATTTTGAGTGTTGTTATGATTTTTATGTCTGTTGTTCAAGGGATAATTATAAATAAGCTATTAGATTAAATAAATGTAATAGAAGGAAAAATGAAAATAGCAATAAGTTCAACAGGAAAAGATTTAGAAAGTGAAGTTGATGCAAGATTTGGCAGATGTCCTTATTTTTTAATTGCAGAGATTGAAAATAAAGAATTGAAAAATGCAAAAGCAATTGAGAATACAGCAGCAACCCAGATGGGCGGGGCTGGAATTACAGCAGCAGAAATTGTGGCAAATGAAAAAGTTAATGCAGTTATAACTGTAAATATGGGTCCAAGAGCTTTTTCAGTATTTGAGCAGTTTGAAATTAAGATTTATCAAGGACAGGGAAAAATAAAAGATGTTGTTCAGGAATTTATCGACGGGAAATTAGCACAAATAACAGATTCAACAGGAACACGGCATATGGGTTTAAAATAAAATTTAATAGAAGTGAAAACTATGAATATATTCAAAAAGAAATGTTTTTATTGTGGAGCTAAGATTAAGAAAGGAGAAGAAACATTTGAAAAAGTAAAAGTTCCGGAATTTACAGGAATTCGTCTTCGAACATTTTGCAGTAAAGAACATGCAGAACTTTACAAAAATAACATTAAAGAAACCAAAAGAACAAATTATTGTCCTCATTGTGGAATATAAATAAAAGCCAATAAAAAATGATAACAATAGAAAAAACCAAAAGAGTTCTAAAAAAAGCAGTCCACCCTGAACTTAATAAAAATCTTATTGAATTAGGCATGATAAGAAATATTAAAACAGAAAAAAATAAGATAATTATAGATTTAGTTTTGCCATTTTTGCATGTTCCAATAAGAGAGCAACTTGTAGAAATAATTAAAAAAACAATAAAGAAAAATTTTGATATTATTCCAACTATTAAAATAAAAGAAATGAATCAAAAGGAAAAAAAGAAGTTTGGCGAAATAGTAAAGAAAATAAGAGGTTTTTCACCTTTGTAAAAATGAAAATAATAATTATATATGATAATGAAGCAAAGCCAAATCTTAAATCAGATTGGGGATTTTCTTGTTTGATTGAAAATAAAAAAAAGATTTTATTTGATACAGGAGCTAATTCTGAAATATTGCTTTATAATATGAAACAACTTGATATAGATTCTAAAACTATTAATATAATTATATTATCACATAATCATTTTGACCACGTCGGTGGTTTAGATGGATTTTTAAAAGCAAATGGAAATAAAGCAAAGGTAATTGAACCAAATGCTTTTTCAAAACCAACGCAAATTTATGAAAACATTTATTCAACAGGTGCTCTAGGGGTATTAATAAAAGAACAATCTTTAATAATAAAAACAAATAAGGGTTTAGTTATTATAACAGGTTGTGCTCATCCTGGTTTAGAAAATATTATTGATAAAGCAAAGCAATTTGGAAAAATTTATGGTATAATTGGAGGTTTTCATGGATTTTCAAAATTAGAAAAACTTAA
>DAOWJK010000048.1 GCA_030640395.1 Nanobdellota archaeon
ACAGGCCATTTTTCCAAAGAAGTAAATAATTTATTTCCAAGTTTTGACCAAAGTTCTTCTGTAATATGCGGACAAAAAGGGTGCAATAATTTCAAGCTTTTTTGCAAAACATCCTTGCCTTCTTCTTCACCCAAAGAATTAAACAAATCCCGAATTTTAATCACCGCCAGATTATATTTAAAATTCTCAATCTGCTCTGTAACTTCTTTAATTGTTTTATTCAACTTACTCTCAATTTTTGCAGAAGATTTTCCAATTTTAATGCCCCTAGTAAAAATATTCTTTTGAATATTTTTCGGGGCCTCGGAGAGGTTCTCGCACCTCCTTGGTGTACACCCTTGGGTGCCAAACTTTTCCATCACTTTGTTAATAAATTTCAAACTTCCCTGCACACCTTTATCACTCCAATCCCGGGGTTTGTCCGGAGCAGCAAGAGACATCAGGAAAAATCTCGCAGTATCAATTCCATATTTTTCAGAAACAACTTCTGGCAGAATAACATTTCCTTTTGATTTTGACATTTTCTCTCCATCCTCCCCGTGCAACATCCCCTGATTAAACAGTTTTGTAAAAGGCTCGTCATAATTAACATAACCCAAATCCCGAAGAGCTTTTGCCCAGAATCTCGCATAAAGCAAATGCATTGTCGCGTGCTCAATCCCCCCAATATACTGGTCAACAGGCAGCCAATCCTCCTCAATCTTTTTATCAAAAGGTTCCTTGGAATTTTTATTATCAGGGTACCTCATAAAATACCAGGACGAATCAACAAAAGTATCCATTGTATCTGTCTCTCGCCGAGCCTTAGCATTACATTTCGGACATTTCACATTCACAAACTTTTTATTTGTCGCAAGAGGATTGCCTTTTCCAAACTTAACTTTTTCAGGAAGTTTAATCGGCAAATCTTTTTCATCAACAGCCACAATCCCGCACTTGTCACAATAAACAACAGGAATCGGCGTCCCCCAATATCTCTGACGAGAAATCAGCCAATCACGCATTTTAAACTGAACTTTCTTTTTACCAAAACCATTCTTAACGCAATGATTAATTATAATTTCTCTACAATCGCCTGCTCTCTTTCCTTTAACTTCTTTAGGCTCCAATAAAATACCATCTTTCATATCAGTAAAACAAACTTCAAAATTCTCAACTTTCTTCCTTAATTTAGAATCTCTAGGAACCAAAACAACCTTAAGGGGAATATCATATTTCTTAGCAAACTCAAAATCTCGAGTATCATGTGCAGAGCATTTGACAATACCAGTGCCATAATCCGCAATAGCATAACTAGATACCCACAAAGGAATATCTCCATTTCCTAAAGGATCAACAAGATATTTCCCAGTGAATATTCCTTCTATTTCTTTATCTGAATCATAATCTTTTTTTGCCCTTTTGTTAAGAATCTTCTTGCAAAAATCTTTAACTTTTTTCTCCCAAATAGTCCCTTCTACTAACTTAGGTAAAAATGGGTGGTCTGGTGCAATAACTACAAAAGTATCAGCATAACAAGCTTCAAAATGAGTAGAAAAAGTTTCTATCTCCAAATCCATATCTTTTATAGGTGCTCTGTAAATCAATCCCTCACTTTTCCCAATCCAGTTTTTCTGCATTGTCTTAATTTTCTGAGGCCACTGCAAGTCATCAATCCCATCCAGCAGTTCATCAGCATAATCTGTAATTTTCAAAAACCATTGCTCCAGATGCTTAATCTCAACTTCAGTCCCCTCATGCCTCCAGCACTTTCCATTATGCACCTGCTCATTCGCCAAAACACTATTGCACTCAGGACACCAATTCACCGCAGACTTCTTCCGATAAGCCAGCCCCTTCTCCAAAAACTTCAGGAAAAACAACTGGTTCCATTTATAATATTCCGGCTCCATTGTATTCACAAGCTTACTCCAATCATAACTCAATCCCAAATTCTTCATCTGTTTAATATAATTCTTAATTGCCTGTGCAGTGTAAGGTTTTGGATGTGTTCCTGCTTTTATCGCCGCATTCTCAGCAGGCAGACCAAGTGCATCAAACCCCATCGGATACAAAACATTAAAACTCCTCATCCTCTTAAAACGCGCAAGAATATCGCCAATAGTATAATTCAACGCATGACCCAAATGCAACCCCAAAGCAGACGGATACGGAAACATCTCCATCAAATAAAATTTCTTGGCTTTCTTCCGAACATCAACTTCAAAGACTTTTTTCTCTGCCCACTTCTTCTGCCATTTCTTTTCAAGTTTTTTAAAATTGTATTTCATTCTATTCCAAGGTTTTATGTGTTTAAAAAATTAATCATAAATCACATATCTTATACTATCCAAAAAATTATTTCTCAAGAAATCATAGGACCCATCAACATTCTATAAAACTCTTGCTTAACTCTCATTTCTTCTCTTTCTTTTTTCTCTACTTCCTCATCTCTAAAAGAATTAAACCAAAATGCATCATAATACAAGTTTGTCAGGAGACATTATTCCATAATCCATTTGAATGTTTTTAATGTAAGCCTTTAAAATTGTTGATGAAGGAATGGATTTTTTTGAAAAATAAAAGCATGATTCACAACAGAATTCCCATCTAACAAGTCAATTCTTTGTAATTGGTGTGAATACAAAAACATATGTCATGAATTTAATAATAAAGAACCAGAAGAAAAACAAGGGGGGTTGGATATTTGGTGATTAATTATTCAATAGTATCTCTCGCTCTTTTTTTCAACAATTTAAAATTTTTGTCGAACTCTCCCCAGTCATAGTGATAGTCTGCATATGCTGAGAGAGGGAATGTTTTTCTCCAATCTAAGATGTTTTGATACACTTCTATTTCAGGAATTTTCTTCTTACCTGATTTTATTCCCTCACTGATATTATTAAGAAGTAACTTCATCAATTCCCCTGTCTTTAATAATCCGTTTCTCTCAAGAGGGTAGTTTACTTCAAATGTTTTATCTTCAAGGCATTCTTTTACAAACTTAGTATCAACTATTTGAATATTATTAACCCTCTTTTCAGGATAATGTGGTTGTCCAAAGTCCACTATTTCTTCCCCTCTAAACTTCTTTACTTTATTATCATGAAGTAAATAGAGCTCATCCTCAAAAGCAATCAAATTTTCTAATGTAGCTAATCCATATCCGCTAACAGGTTTTATTTTCCAATCAGAATCTATTTCAGTAAAATTATATTCATCTAAACAATATAACTTGCCCCTAGCAGAAACCAACTTTCTGATAAAATAATTTATATTAATCATTTTTTTCATTTTTGAATTATCAAAGTTATATACCCCTCCCTGTGAACTTCCCCCATATATTTTCTTATTATGAACACAGAATGAAGTAATATCTTCCGCGTCAAAATCTAATGGGGAAATTTGTTCCCTAAATCTTTTAATATTAGAGCCAGATATTGCCCCCAAATTACCACAGCCTGCAGAAAAATAAAGAGAACCTCTGTGCAGTATGAATGCACTAGGAGATCCGAATTTACGCCCATCTAATATATTTTTACCTGATAAAGTTCCCTGTATGTTATCCATTGCATAATACAGTTCTCCCTTATGAAATTGTATATCTTTAATATCTAGGACATCAGATCCTTTTTGAGCTAGTAAAATATCTTCTTCATTTTCTCTGTAAAGTCTAAGCTGATTACCTATAGTATACACTAATCTTTTTTTAAGATTTGGATTTATTGTTTTTTTTCTGGATGTCATTTTCTTTATACCACTTAATAGTAATTATACATATTAACACAACTTATAAATCAATGTGGTGCTAAGGGTAACCACAAAATTTAAATAATAGATTTTACAAAAAGATATATGGACAAGACCTCATTAATCAAATGCGGATTTACTTCCAATGAAGCAAAAATCTACTTAACGCTACTTAAAGCTAAAATAGCTACAGCCACCAAAATAGCAACTCTCTCAAAAATTCATAGAAGAAATGTTTACGACGCTATTAACCGTTTATGCGAAAAGGGTTTTATTAGTTATGTGGCAAAAAACAACAAAAAATATTATCGGGCGGTTAATCCTCAAAAAATTGTAGATTTATTCAAAGAAAAATTAGCTTTCTCAGAATCCATATTACCAGACCTAACAAAACTATATCAAAAATCTGAGGAAAAAAGAACCATAAATATTTTTGAAGGACCGAGAGGGATAAAAACTTTTTTTGATGATTTAATAAGAGAAGCCTTAGCTAAGGATAAACAAATCTACATAATAGGAGCGACAGGAAAAGCTTTTGAAAAAATTCCTTTTTTTATTGAAAGAGTATATAGCGAAATGATAAAAAAACAAAAGCTACATGTTCATACTCTTGCAAACCCAGAAGTTAATTTCAAAAAAGAATTGATTAGAGAGCTATTAAAAATGAACAAATTCTTAATTCTTCCCAATAGCATTTCTCCAACACAAATATTTTTAACAGGAAATATGGTCGGGATAATGGTTTGGTCAGACGAACCAGTTGTTATACAAATAAATGATTCTGAAATAGCAAAAGGGTTTCATAAATATTACAAGTTAATGAAATCTATTTCCAAGAAAAATATAATCAACAAAACAAAAAAGATATTATAAATCTTACTAAATTACAACTTTAAATAATTTTGTCAAAGCACTAATCTGTGGTTCAAACTCTTTAAAATAATCTTCTTCTGTTTGTTCAAACACATTTTTCCCAGATGCTTTTGAAAGATATAAACATCTCATTGGAAAATAAATATCTAAATCTCCCTGCAATTTATCAGTTAAAATATATTCTCTTTTATTTTTTATTTGCTTATAATTGCCGTCGGGAAATAAAACCGCCCAGCCATCTTCATAATAAAATTCTTTTGCCCCTCCATATTTTTTAGCAATGTTAATGTAAAAATCTTTCATCTTCTCAGCAATTTGTCTTTGTGTCAAATTTTTTTCATCTTCACCTTTAAGACAAACTCTTCTAACATGCGTTGGATCAAAATCTTCACCATCAAATACAACTGCTGTATCTCCTGCAATAACAGGGCAATCATATTTATTTTTATAAGGCAAAACTTTCTGTAAAGAATTTTCTAAAACATCTTTTCCATTTTCTTCAACATCAACCAAGTCAGGAACTATTTCAACTTTTACGCTGGGAGAAATTTTAGAAAATAATTTTTGTAATCTTCTTAACTTTGATTTATTAGTTGAAGCAAAATACATTTTCATCAAAAAAGCATAATTAACAATCTTTAAATAATCTTCTTTACTAAATAAATTATGGAAAAAATCCAAGCACACATCATAGGAGAAATAATTTCCAGCAACGCATCTGAAGCTCATGCACTTTATAAAAAAAGTTGCTTTGGCGAACCAGTTGCAGGAAAAATCCAGTACTCTCTTCCGGAAACATTATTTCTCCTCGGGAAAGGAAAAATAGAAGTATCCTCAAGAAACAAAAAAATATCAGAAAAAGAATTAATAAATAAATTCAAAAGAATTGACAAAAAAATCCAGATTAAATATCCTGTATTCAGGGACTTAAGGGAAAAAGGTTATATTGTGAAAACTGCATTAAAGTTCGGGGCAGATTTTAGAATTTATGACAAAGGACAAAGACCCGGGAAAAAGCACGCAAAATGGATTGTCTTTGCAGACCATGAATCAAAAAGATTAACCTGGCATGAATTCTCTGCAAAAAACCGGGTTGCACACTCAACAAAGAAAAACCTGCTTCTGGCAATTGTCGACGAAGAAGGAGACATAACTTATTATGAAGTTAAGTGGTTGAGACCATAAACTCTTACTTAAAAGGTTTCATTTTCATTTCAAGAGCCAATATCTATCAGACTATATATAATAATATTGCGATTAAAAATAACCATCAAAAACCTTATAACCCCATTCTATTTATTTTAGTCATGGTGCAAGACACTTCACAAATAAAAGAAAAAATCATTTTTGTATTTAAAAAAAGAGGACCGAGTCTGCCGGTTCATATAGCAGGTGAAACCGGACTAAGCATGCTCTTTGCCTCGGCTTTCTTGTCTGAATTGCTTTCTGAAAAAAAAATAAAACTAAGTTTTATGAAAGTCGGCAGTTCTCCAATCTATCTCATCCAAGGGCAGGAACCCATGCTTGAAAGATTTTCACAGCACCTCAAAAGCAAAGAAAAAGAAGCATTTGAATTATTAAAAAGAAAGAAATTTTTAAAAGACGACGAGCAGGTTCCGGCAATCAGAATTGCATTAAGAGAAATCAGGGATTTTGCAATGGCTTTTAAAAAAGATGAGGAAATTTTCTGGAGATATTTCACAATTCCGGAAAATGAATTTGAACCTCCAAAAGTTAAACCCCTGGAAAAAGCTCCGCAACTGGAAGATAAAAAAAAGCCATTGGAAAAAACATCAGAAAAACAAGAGTTAAATATTTTTGACAGACAAAAAACAAAAAAAAGTCCAGTTAAAAAAAGAACTACAGCAAAAAAGAATAAGGATAAATTCTTCAATAAAGTGAAAGAGTTTCTGTCTGGAAAATCAATTGAAATTTTAGATATTGAAAACTTCAGCAAGACTGATTTGATTTTGCGCATAAAAACTAAAGAAGAAGAAAAACTCCTTGTCGCATACAATAAAAAAAGAATCAGCGAGGCAGACATAATCAAAGCCCACAAAAAAGCCACGGAATTTAATTTAAAATATATTATCTTAAGTTTAGGAGAACCCCTGAAAAAAATAAATAATTTAATTAAAGCAGTCCAAGATTTATCCGGAATAGAAAAAGTTGAATAAAAACTTTTAAAAATCAACTTCATCTTCCTTTTCTACAATTAAACGCGGTTTGCACGCGACTTCAGTGAGTGTGAGCGAGTTTATTGGGAAGCAGCAAATTGGAGAAATCCATAACGGCTTCACAATACAGAAGGAGGAAGTTAGTAACCTCAAACAAAACATTTTAAAACCTAATTTTCACATAATATATATTAAATAAAGTTTCCTCAACTTTCCGTACGCGACTTCCATCGGATTGCAATAAAGAAATCGCCCACCTGAACAAAAAAGGAAGGATTGTGAAAGGAAACCTTGGTTTCCTTCAATGGGCAAGATAAAATCAAAATTAGTAAGAAGAGCAGCCAGCACTTTTTTAAAAAAAGGTGTTGAATTTACTGAAAGTTTTAATAAAAATAAAAAAATTCTCAAGAACACAATGCCAAGTAAAAAGTTAAGAAATCAGATAGCAGGATTTTTAGCAAGAACAAAAAAACAAGAAAAACAAAACCCATAATTATTTTTTTGCCCCAGAATTCCGTACAGAGGGGTACACCAGGCGGTGTTTATTATTCCTTTTCCTCTCACTCGCCTCGTTAGAGGTTCTCGCCTGCGTAGCAGGTTCTCGTGCCCGTTGGGGTATGCCCTCCTTGGGTATGCCCTTTAGGGTATCAATTTTTTTCTCTAATCTTTTCAAATCTCCTCTGATTAATTCTAAAATTTTCTGCCTCCTCTTATTAAGAATCACAAAAATTATCTGAAAAACAAGATAAAGAAAAACAATTCCTCCAAATGCAGCAATAATTTTAGTCAGGCTTTGGGGAAGAGCATAAATTATACTTTCATTAACCATGATTTTTTTAAGAAAAATAGATTTATAAAATTTACCTCAAAACTTTTAAATTAAGTTTTTCTAATAATATCGGCTCTGTAGCTCAGTGTTTAGAGTGCCGCTCTCATGAAATCTTAGATTTGAGAAAGGCGGAAGTCGAGAGTTAAATTCTCTCCAGAGCCATTTTAAATTCTCTGTTTTATTTTTTCTGCAATGTCTATCATCTCTTTATCTGAAAATTTTAAAACTTTAGAAATATCAATAAAATCACCATGCCCGTCGTCTTTAAATCGGGGGATTAACCAAACATGTGCGTGTGGAACTTCTTCCCCAATTACTAAAGAAACAACCCATTCAGTATCCATTGCTTTCCTTATTGCATTTGCTATTTTATTAACAACTTCAAAATACTCTCCAACATTTGGCATGTCCCAAACCCAACGACAATGCTTTTTTGGAATCACCAAGGTATGTCCTTTGTTTTTAGGAGTTACGTCAAGAAAAGCGAGGAAATTCTCATCCTCATAAATCTTATAACAAGGAATTTCTCCTTTTGCAATTTTACAAAAAACACATTCTTCATTCATACAAAAATAAAAAACTTTCAGTTTAAAAAGATATTGAAAAATAAAAAATATTTAAAACTTATCTTCTCTTTCTTCTCGCAGGTTTCTTTTTCGCTTTTCTCTTCACAACTTTTCTCTTAACTGCTTTTTTCTTTGGTTTCTTTTTTACAGCAGCAACAGCTTTCTTCTTTTGTGCTTCAAGTTTTGACACTTGTTTCTTAATCTGTTTTATTCTTAAAGCAAGTTGCTTAGGAGTCTTTGCTTTTGCCATATTTATATCACCTCAATTTAATTAATCATATTAAGAATTCATTATTTAAAAATCTTTTGTCATTACAAAAGCTTTTAGATAAAACAAACATGATGTCTAAAAAACTTTTTATCATCAAATTTACCGACGACAAAAAACTACTTAATCAACTTTCCCGCACTCCTAAATTCAACTTCCCCGTTAATTAACTTTCTTAATACATCTTTAAGTTCAGAAATTTTCACACGAATTTGCTTTGTAGTATTTCTGTTACGAATAGTCACGTCTTTATTTTTCAAAGAATCCCCGTCGACAGTTATACAAAAGGGCGTTCCAATTTCATCGTTCCGTGCATATCTTCTTCCAATACTTCCGGACTTGTCATAAACAACATTCCATTCTTTTTTCAAATCATTAAACACCTCTTCAGAAATTTTCTCAAACTTTTTTTGCCTGACAATCGGAAAAATTGCTGCTTTAACAGGCGCGAGTTTTGGAGGAAGTTTCAAAATAGTTTCTCCTTTTTTATTTTTTGTATACGCTTTTGTCAGTAAAGCTAAAAAAACTCTCTCCATTCCAAAAGTAGGTTCAATCACTCTCGGTAAAACCTTCTTCCCTGTTTTCACATCAAAAATTTCCATTTTCTCTTTGCTCTCCTTCTCATGCTGTGTCAAATCATACTGTCCTCTGTTTGCATTACCTGCAACTTCTTTAGAACCAAAAGGATATTCATAATCAATATCAAATGTTGCAGAAGAATAAAAAGCTCTCTCATAATCCATGTGCTCCCTTATTTTTATTTCGGTTAATCCTAAACTATAAAACCATAAAATTTGTTCAGCCAACCAATAAGCATGCCACTCTTCAAATTTTTTTTCTTTTAACATCTTTTCGATACTTGTTTCCTTCAATGTCTCTTTCTTTTTCTCCTGTGTTTGTGCATCAAGTAATTTTAATCTCAATTTTAAATGCTTATCTTTAAGTAAATCACATTTCATTTCTTCAGGATGAATAAAAAATTCAAATTCTCCCATATGAAATTCCCTGCACCTAAACAAAAAGTCTCTTGGAGAAATTTCATTCCTAAAACATCTTCCAATCTGCGCAATGCCAAAAGGTAGTTTCATCCTGGAAGTTTGTTGAATTAATTTAAAATCCATAAACATTCCCTGAGCAGTTTCCCCCCGAAGATAAGCATCACTTTTATCCAATGCTCCGACATTTGTCTTAAACAAAAGATTAAATTCTCCTGTTTTTTTATAATCCCCTCCGCAAGCACATTTTACTTTTCCAAATTCATTGACTTCTAACTTTGTTGATTTTTTGCAATTTTTACAAACAACTGCCAAATCTTTAAATCCGGTAATATGCCCTGAAGCTTTCCATGTTCTTGGATGAGAAATAATGCTCGCCTCCATCCCTAATATATTTTCTCTTTTGTGAACAAAAAAATCCCACCAATCATCTTTAATATTCTTGAATAATTCAACCCCTAAAGGTCCAAAATCCCAAAAGCCCGAAAACCCTCCATAAATATCAGAACTCCGAAAAACAAAACCTTTTTCCTTGCAAAAATTCGCAAGCTCTTCTATTGAAATTTTTTCATGCCTTAATTTATTTTCTTCCTTCATCTCTATTTTTTTCCCAACTTTTCCTTTCATCATTTTCTTTATTATTTTTTTTGCCTTTTTCTCAGCTTCTGTTTTTGTTTTCCCAAGATAAGCCAAAGTTTTTGTTTTTACCTTGCCATCAACACGTTTATTTTCATTAAGATAATAATAATCTTTTCCACTGATTGTTTTCTTAACTATGAACGCCATTTAAATTAAGCGAAGACCGGGATTCGAACCCGGGAAAATTCGGGCTGCAACCGAATGCAGTAACCGCTGTGCCATCTTCGCATATTATTATAGAAAAGAGATAATATTTAAATCTTCTCAAAGAATAACTTTCTGTAAGGTCTGTAAGGCAGAGG
>DAOWJK010000017.1 GCA_030640395.1 Nanobdellota archaeon
CCAAGTGTAAATTTATATGATTTTGAGAGGGCTGTTAATGAATATAAAAAAGGTGATGATAAATTGTTAAGAAAGATTATAATTCCAGGGGAAATTATTTCTGAACTGCATGCTGTTGTTGAAATAAAAAAAGACAACTTAGAATCTATTTTTACAGGCAAGCCAATTCAGGAAAAAGATTTAGTGAAAAAAGCCAAAATTGAAAGACAAAAGGCAGAGCTTTTAACTAATTCGTCCAAGCGTGGCCAAATTAAAGATAAAATTATTATTGTTTTTTGCGAAAATAAATTCGTGGGAATTTACAAGACAATTTTAAGTGAACATATTTTCGCAAAATCAGAGTTTGTGATGCAACCTATTAAATAAAAAAAGAAAAATAAAAAATAAAAATTTATACTATTGTTAGTGCTATTGGCAATCCAAATCCAGTTGCTGTGTCATCGCCTTCTGTATGTAAGTCATGTAATCTTGCTCGGTCTTGTAAATAAGTTCTTGTATCTGCCGCATTATCCTGCCATAACTTTGCTGCCAATCCTGCTACATGAGGGGTTGCCATTGATGTTCCTGAGATTGTATGATAACAACCATTATTCCATGTTGATTCCACACTAACTCCTGGCGCTCCAAATTCAACTTCTCTTTCTTCAATAATATAATCACCATCATTAACTCCTCTAGATGAAAAATCTGGAACTGCTTCTGCTGAATTAATTGCCCCAACAGCTACTACTTTTACATTTGCTCCCGGATAATCAATACTACCATCTGCCGGACCGTCATTTCCTGCTGCTGCAATAACTAAAACACCATTATCAGTTGCATAATTAATTGCGTCTCTAATCAAAGAACTTTGTGTATTTCCACCCAAACTCATTGAGATAATATTTGCTCCTTGGTTAGTTACATATATTATTGCTTCTGCAATATCATCCCCAAAACAAAATCCACTATTTCCACAAACTTTAATTACAAAAAGATTTGCTTCTGGTGCTACCCCTAATATTCCTAAACCATCACTTCCACCATTCGCCACTATTGTTCCAGCTACATGTGTTCCATGTCCATTTCCATCAGAACAACCATTCTTGATTCCTCTTTTAGTTGTATCCTTACATAATTTTACATTCAAATCTAAATGGTCTTTCATAACTCCTGTATCCAAAACAGCTACATTAATTCCTGCTCCGCCAGAGCCACCATTTACTTTAATTATGCCCCAAGGTTTTTGAACACCTGGGAAACAAGTTCTTTCTGGTGGTGCTGTTTCCTCAACACATTTGCAGTTTTCACATACACTTCCATCTGGACATTCTGGTAATCCTGATTCACCACATTTCTCTCCTCCTTCAATTATGCCATTGCCACAAACTGGCTTTCCTAAAATTTGATATAACTCAACTTTTTCTACTTCTATACCAAATTTATCCAAAACTTTTAATTGCCCTGGAGTTAAATCTGTTGTAAATCCTTTATCAAAATTATGTTGAACCCCATACATCATTTTAAGCATGCCATTATTTGATTTTACTAAATATCTCTGGTTTTCATAATTGTTTCCAGCAACCACAAGTCCAACAGAAATCATTAAGGTAAAAATCACACACAATGCTATTATTGTTTTTTTCATATTTATTTTACCTCCCATGATTTAATTAAAAATGTAAAGAATACAGAGTATAAATAATTTATTACTTTAACAAAACATTAATAACCTCTTTTTTCTTTTATGAAAATAAATTAAAAACGATTGCCTTTCATGCGATTTCCGTCTAGTGATGTGAAGAAATCGCTTACCTGAACAGAGAGGGAAGGAGTGTGAGAGGAAACCGTAGGTTGCCTTCAAATGAAACATTTCATATATTTTTCAAAAGATGCAGTTACATCCGGGAAAGCACTTAGCCAGAATAGTTTGATGAGGGCGGGAAGAATAGATATTGCGATTCATAGTTTGATTCAGGGTTTGTTTTTGTCGCATGATTTTCGGACAGATGTGAAGTTTCATTTTGTTTTTTATGGAATGCCTGACCCTCCAAAACATATTGAGATTCAGGTTAAGGAAAATACTCCAATCAGGAAAAAAGATATTGGAACTTTAATCAAGAAGATTTTGTACAAGTATAAAGAGGGAGAAAAGAGAGAAGTTTTTCCTGGGTGTTTTGTTGAGAAAAAAAGTTTTTTGAAAGTTGTTGAGGAGTTGGAAAATTGCAAAATTTTTATTCTTGATAAAAAAGGCGAGGATATTAGGAAAATTGAAATTCCAAAAGATTGTGTTTTTATTTTAGGAGACCAGGAGGGTTTGCCAAAAAAGGAATTGAGAAGATTAAAAAAAATCGCAACCAAGATTTCTGTTGGACCAAAAGTTTATTTTGCGTCGCAGGTTGTTGTGATTGTTAATAACGAGTTGGATATAAGAGGGGTTTGAGTTGAGAATTCAGGAATTATTTGTATTAATTTAAGAATAGTAAATAAGCAAAAGATTTATAAATATACTATTAATAACTAATTGTATGAAAGAAAAACTTGAAGAAGCTCTTAAAAAAGAACATTCATCATTGGCTTATGCTCTTGAAATTGGAGCAGGGGCAGTAGCAATTTGGGCAGATGATATTGTAACAAATCTTGGTGGAGTTGCACTTGGGGTAGATGGAATAAGAAGAATTATGAATATTACTAATTATTACAAAAGTACAATTAGAGATTATTTAAGAAATTCTCAAGATTAAATATTTCAGTTTC
This sequence comes from Nanobdellota archaeon, assembly GCA_030640395.1. GTDB lineage: Archaea > Nanobdellota > Nanobdellia > Pacearchaeales > GW2011-AR1 > JAGLYK01. The sequence continues at coordinate 2,737 of DAOWJK010000017.1, forward strand.
TATCTTCTCTCCAAAATTCTAAATTAGACAAACCAACAAAAGAACCTAAACATTCAATCCCAAAACCTCTTCTCTCTGCCGTAGATTAATTATAAAATTTATTTCTTCATAATTCAAGCCAAGTTCGTAGAGGACTTCCTGTCGTGAGTTTCCCGGAAAGTCAATTGCATAGGAATAAGTTATCATCACCAAGTTTATGCCCCCTATAAGGGGGGTGATTATAATCTCCCCTCTTTTTAGGAAACATGAAATTTAATTTTACTTAATAATCTTAAGAAGTTCTCTTATAAATCAATTATGAAACAGAAGCCCGGAATACAAAACCAGAACATAGTTTCACAAAACTTTTAAATGAAAACGCTTCATAAAAATATGAAGATTGTGTTTACACCTGACTGGTTTCTCGGACATGATGTTCTTATTGATGTTTTTAGTTTTGTTATTCTTTTTTTATTTTTCCTTTTTTCAATTAAAAGTTATAAACTGAACAAAAATAAAAGATTATTGTATTTAGGAATTGGATTCCTCCTGATTGCTCTTGCAGAACTTTCCATAATCCTGACAAAATTTGCAATATTCTATGACACAACTCTGACCAGCAGCATCGGGGGGCTGATTATAACTTATCAGGTTGTCAGTTCTGTGGATATAATTTATTATCTTAGTTTTTTCTTTGAAAGACTTTTTACATTATCTGGTTTGTATATTATTTACAGGCTTCCGTTGAAAAAACTGTCAGGAGATTTTGTTCTTGTCAGTTATTTTATAATAATAGCTTCGGTGATGTGCCATAATTTTTATTACATTTATCACCTGACTGCATTGATATTTTTAGGATTAATAACCCGGAATTATATTAAGGTCTATAGAAAAAATAAATCCGCGAACACGCAGATATTTATTCTGGCTATGTCTTTATTGGCAATAAGCCAGGTCATGTTTGTCCTGTCAAAAGTTAGTTATTTCTATGTTACAGCCCAGATAATTCAATTGACAAGTTATATAACTCTCTTAATTCTTATAATAAAGATTACAAAAAATGGAAAGAAGAAGCAGGATAAACATAATTTATGACATACTCAGGGTTATTCAGGAGCGAGTGGGCGGGATTAAAAAAACGCATATTATGTATCGGGCGAATCTTTCTCACAATCAGATGAAGTTGTATCTTGCTGAACTTTACAAGAAAAGATTTATTGAAAATACTGATGCTGACAAGCCGTTGATTAAAATAACTAAAAAAGGCCAGGATTTTTTCAGGCAGTATGCGCAGGTTAAAGAGTTTGAAAAAACTTTTGGGCTATAAATATAAAAAGTCTTTTCAGTTGATTATTTTATGAAAAAATCTGTGAGACTTTATATTGACGGAACTGTGCAGGGAGTTTTTTTTCGGATGTTTGTGAAGGAAAATGCTGAGAGACACAATGTAAAAGGTTTTGTCAGGAATTTAGAGGATGGAAGAATTGAAGTATTTTTAGAAGGAGATAGTGATGATGTTAACAAAATGATTGAACTATGCAAAAAAGGACCAAAACATTCTCAAATAAGAAAAGTGGAAATAAAACCTGAAAGATTTCAGGATTTTAGAGTGTTCAAAGTTTTGCATATATAGGTTGGAGAATAATAATTAATTTAAAGAGGAAGTGCTATAATTTTTTATGGATTTAAAATATTCTTTGATTGGGAGGATAACCTTAGAGCAGGAAAGGAAAATTATAACAACAATCTCTCGCTCAAAAAAGGTTGAAATTGCAGACGAACTTCCTGATGGAAGATTAAACCATATAGTGAAAAAAGGAACGATGGTAGCGGTAGGAGATATCGGATGTGAGACTTTTGAAAGAGTTAATCCAGAAGATGAAAAATTAAAACCTTATCATAATTTTTTAGGAGGAATTTACAAGATAGTAACTAATGCAGAAAGGTCTTCTTAAAAACCATATGATAAATTCAAAAGTGAAAATAAGAATTTAAAAAGTTGTTTAATTTTTTATTGGTATGATATACACAAATTCAGACGGCGGTGCAAGAGGAAATCCCGGGCCAGGAGCTATTGGAGTGATAGTTCGGAAGGATGGGAAAATTCTTGTGAAATATAGCTGCATGGTCGGGAGTTATGTGACAAATAATATTGCAGAGTATGAGGGGTTGATTAAGGCGTTGCAACTTGCTTCAAAGCACACAAAAGAGGTAACTTGTATTTTGGATTCTGAATTGGTTGTTAAACAATTGCTGGGAAAATATAAAGTTCGGAATCCGCGGTTGATGGAGTTGTTTTTGAAAGTTCAGAAAGAGCAGGAAAATTTTAAAGTTGTGAAATACAAGTGCGTGAGTCGGTGGAATAAGTTTCAGCAAATTGCAGACGAACTTTTGAATGAGGAGTTGGAAAAGAATGGTTTTAAGAAGAAGGGGTTTAGATAATTATATAAATTAAATTCTATTTTATTGGTTATGGAAAAATTTTTTTGGGCAGATAAATTAGCAGAGAACATTGTTAAGATAAAGGGAAATAAAAAAACATATGTTGTTGCGTCGGGGATAACTCCTTCAGGGCACATTCATATTGGGAATTTTCGTGAGGTGATAACAACGGACATGGTTGCAAGAGCATTGGAAGCAAAAGGAAAAAAAGTTCGGTTTATTTATTCCTGGGATGATTTTGACAGGTTTAGAAAAGTGCCTAAAGGAGTTCCTAAAGAATATGAGAAATATATTGGAATGCCTTTAAGTGACATTCCTTCTCCTCATAAAAAAGGGATGAGTTATGCTAAGTATCTTGAAAGAGAATTTGAAGATTCGCTGAAAAAAATTGGAATTTCTCCTGAATTTATCAGGCAGAGTGTTATGTATAAAAAATGTGCATATACTAAATTACTTAAAAAAGCAATTGACAGCAGAAAAAATATTATAAAAATACTTAATAAATATCGGAAAGAACCTCTAAATAAAGATTGGTATCCGATTGAAGTTTATTGTGAAAGATGTAAAAAAGATTTCACGAAAATAATTAGTATTAAGGAATATAAAGTAGAATATAAATGCAAATGTGGTTTTGAGAATAAGATTGATTTTAGGAAAAAAGGAATTGTTAAACTTCTTTGGAGAGTTGATTGGCCAATGAGGTGGAGATATGAAGAAGTTGATTTTGAACCAGGGGGAATAGACCATAGTGTTCACGGAGGGTCGGCCATGACTGGAAAAGAAATTGTGAAAAAAGTTTACAATCGTGATGCTCCTATGTATCAGCTTTATGAATGGATTGGTATAAAAGGAGGCGGGGCATTTAGCAGTTCTGCCGGGAATGTCTTAACATTAAATGATGTCTTAGAAGTTTATGAACCAGAAGTTTTGAGATATTTATTTGTTGGAACAAAACCAAGGTCGGCATTTTCAATAAGTTTTGACAATGATGTCATAAAAATATATGAAGATTTTGACGCGCTGGAAAGAAAATATTATAACGGTTCTGCAAATCCCCGGGAAAAAAGAATGTATGAAATGTCAAAATTAGATAAATCTAAAAAACAGCCAGAGAGAATTAGTTTTAGACATTTAATTACATTAGTTCAGGTAGGAAAAACTAAGGATTTAAACGGGCTTGGAAAAAAGAGGGCAGAGAAAGTCAGGAATTGGCTGGAAAAATATGCAAGTGAGGATATGAATTTTGAAGTTCAGGACAAATTAAAAATAAAATTAAGTGGTAAAGATAAGGACGCTATGCTTGAATTGAAAAAAAGTTTAGAAAGACAAAATTATATAGAAGATGAATTATTTACTGAATTTTATAATATTTGTGAAAAAGTTGGAACAAAAAATACTGATTTTTTTAGAATTGCTTATTTAATTATTATAGGCAAGGAAAAAGGTCCGAGATTAGCCAGTTTGATTTTAGCAATAGGCAAAGAAAAAGTAATTAAATTGTTGGAACAGATAAAATGACATTAATAGTTAAATCCAACATTAAAAAAGTTGTGAAGGATTTAGATAAAGAAAATTCTGTTTCAAGTGTTGCAGAAGAAGTTGGCATGGCTTTGGAAAGAAAGGTTGAAGAGATGTTGAGAGATGCTATTGCAAGGGCGAAGGCAAATAAAAGGCGGACTTTGCAAGCACGAGACTTGTAAAGTTTAAATAGTTCTTGAGATTAATTTTTCTATGAAAAGAGTGAAAAAAGAAAATAAAGAAAAAATTATGGAGATGATTAAAAAGGCAGGGAGCGAGAAATATGAGACTGAGTGGGATGCTGAAGGGAATATAGGAGTGCAAAAGAAAAAGTCTGAAATGAAAAAGGGGAAATTGTCAAAAGGACGAGGGGCGAGGTTTGAATTAAAAGTTAGAAAAGATTTGGAAGAGAAAGGGAGGATTGTTGACAAATGGGGGAATAATGTTGGTATGTGGGATAATAAAGGGAATGAAGTTATTAGTAAAAATATTGATAAAAAAGTCAGATATCTTTTAGCAAAAACCAAAAAAGAAATAAAATTTGAAGATATAATTTTTGATAAATGTGTTATTGCAAAACGAAAGTATAATCCTTTTAGAAAAATGTTGATTGTTGGGACTGGCTTCCCAGACTTTATTTCAATTAAACAAATTCACGAGGGAACATATAGTGTTATTGGAGTTGAAGTTAAAATGAATGGAATTCTTTCAAAAATAGAAAAAGAAAAATGTGCGTGGTATTTGAAAAACAAGATTTTCTCGCAAATCTGGATTGCGAAGAAAGGGGCACCCAAGGGTGTACCCCCCTCTACAAAGAAAAAAGACCTAAGCGAGGGGGGCAAGAAAAGAGGGCAGATAGAGTATGATGATTTTAAGGAGAAGTATGGGGGCAAACACAACAAAACTTAAAATCATTAATTTCTTCTAATTTTTATGAAATATTTGTTTGGAATATTGATTATCTTGATGCTCACAAATATTTGTGCTGTTTGTGAAAGCGGGCAGGTTGATATAAATTCTGCGTCCTTGGAAAAATTAGATGGGTTGAGCGGGATTGGACCTGTGAAGGCGCAGGCAATAATTGACACGCGAGCTTTTGATTCTGTGGATGACTTGATCGATGTTTATGGAATTGGACCTGCTACTCTTCAAAAAATAAAAGAACAGGGTTTAGCATGTGTTAATGGAGAAGGAGAAGAGGAACAAGAAGATGCAGATGAAGAAGATACAATTGTTGAGGAAGCAAGTGAAAAAGAACCAGAGTCTTTGATTACTTCATCTGGAGACACTCAAAATAAAAAAAATCCTGAATTAAAAACTATTAAGCTGAGTGCATTAGATACCAAAGATATAAAAACCGAGGATGACAAAAAAAATTTAGACAAAAAAGATTTGGCGAAATACGGGTTTATTGGTTTTTGTGTTTTGCTTGGG
>DAOWJK010000012.1 GCA_030640395.1 Nanobdellota archaeon
AGTTAGCATGAGCTCTCTTTCTCGTCGCTGACTTAGGAGATAAAAAATGGATTTGAAATCCCGGAAACACAGCTTCGGACAAAACGCTTTCCATTTTGTCTGGAAAATTAAATATGCCAAAGACCCTTTCAAGTTTTACGGGCTCAGAATGGATTGTGAGTTTTTCTTGAGGCAAGTTGCTTACAGAAAAGGGTTTAAAATTTATGAACTTCACGTCGGTGTTGACCACATCCATCTGTTTGTTGAGATGCCCCCGACCATGAGTGTTAGCATGGCTCTCCAGTTGTTTAAAGGATACAGCGCCTTTAAACTTTTCAAGAAACATCCCTGGCTCCGACGGCATTTTAGAAAAGGACATTTCTGGAGCCCTGGAAAATTCTTTCGCAGCGTCGGAAACACAACTACCGAGGCTGTTGCTCACTACATTACTTCTTCTCAACCTTGGATTTGTTAGTTTTAACATTTTTTTACATTGATACCTCGCCCTTCAGGGCGGGGTTGTTCATTTTATCTCCACTTGCCTGTTCCCCTAAAAAAATGATAAAGAGCAGCTATCATAATAAAAGGATATATTGCAAGATAAACTAATAAATAAAAGAAGAGATTAAAAAAGTTTTGTTTCTTTAAAATCCTCTCTTTCATGACAAATAAAGCCAAAATAGTAAAAATAGCCCCTGCAATAAACAAAATAATTCCTAAATAATTCAGAAAACTTGGGGTTACAAAAAAATCATTCATGGTTAATAAAGGTGTTCCAACACTAATTGAGTATTCTGCAAAAATATAATTTCTTAAAACTCTTGTTGTAATCAGATAAACGAAAATACTCAAACCTAATAAACCCAAAAAAAGCTGCAGCATAAAAAAAGGAAGTATAAAAAATCCTAACATGCCTTTTTTAAAAAAACATTTTTTATATTTTGAAATACATTGCAAACCTCCAATGTTCCATCGTCTTCTTTGCCTATACCATGGTTTGAATTTTGTGGGCACAGTTGTTGTTGCATAAGTGTCTAAACACATTCTTCTTTCATAACCTGCATAAGCTAAATGCCATGTGGCTTCTATGTCCTCTGTTAAATTGTTCTTGTCAAAACCTCCAATCTTTTTTAATGCAGATTTCCTGTACAGTGCCAAAGGTCCAGGAGTAACATAAATACCGTCGACATAATCCAAAAGTTTTCTTGTAAAAGCAATTATATTATATTCAATCACCTGTAATTTCTCAAAAAATTTATTCCTGTTTCTCGGAGAAAAAACACAGGTCACAGCTCCAACTTTGTCATCATCAAAAAAACCAACCATCTTTCCAAATGAACCTTTAGCAGGATAACTATCTGCGTCAACAACTGCCACGAGCTCGGCTTTTGCTTTTGTCAGTCCAAAATTCAACGGGGCTGCTTTGCTGGCTTCATTTTTTTTTGTATAAACCCTGACCTTGCTGTATTTTTTTTCCAACATCCTGGATATCTTCAAAGTATTATCAGTGCTCCCGTCATCAATAACCAGCACTTCTTCCAAGTTCTCATAACCTGCATTAAGAATCGCCAGAACAGTATTTTTAATTGTTTTCTCTTCATTAAACGCAGGAACTATTACAGAAATAGAATATTGTTTTTTAGCCTCAGGATATTTAAATAATTCTTTCCTGTTTTTTCTATATAACAATAAAAATAAACTAAGAAAATAAATTGACACAAACATATATGCCAGGTAAATTATTGGGAGGGTTTCCATGCTATTGTTTGGGAGATTGAGGTTTTAAAGATTTTTGTAATGTAGTAAAAAGTAATTAATGAAAATTTTTGAGAAATAATCTTTTTAGCCACGAAACAATAATTTAATAAATAAACTAAACAATTTTGATTTATGGAAGAAACTAAACCTCAAGAAATCACTTTAAATTTTATTAAAGACATTCAGACAAGAGAAAAAAGAACTACTGAATTTTTAGGTGAAAAAATAATTATTCATAAAAATGTTTTTCCAGTAGATTCTCCTTTTTCCCATACTACTAAAATAATTGCTAAAGAAATTCCTAAAAATCCTGGAGTAGTTTTAGATATTGGAACAGGAACAGGGGTTTTTTCTATAATGGCTGTTAAAAAAGGAGCAACAAAAGTTATTGCGATTGATATAGATGAAAACTCTTTGAAAAATACAGAGGCAAATGTTAAATTTCATAAGTTAAAAAAAATTATTGAAATAAGAAAAAGTGATTTATTCAATAATATAAAAGAAAATGAAAAGTTTGATTTAATGTTGGCAAATTTACCTCTTGCAGATGTAAACTATAAAACTCCTTTAGGGCATTTTCTTTTTGATACTAATTTTAAACTTCACGAAAGATTACTTAAAAGTGCATCGGATTATCTTAATATAAATGGAAAAATTTTTATCCCAAGTGGGGATATAGCAAATGAAAAAAAACTTAATGAATTAATTAAGAAATATAACTATAAAATTTTAGAAATTAAAGAAGATACTTTTCAAAATCTTAAATGGAAGTTATATATTTTAGGAAAAAATGATTGAAAAAATAAATTTTCACTCTCCCTCCTTAACCTCTTCTCTCTTCAAAACATCCTCACCTTCTTTAACATTAAAATAATCATAAAACTCATCACTTAAATTTAATTCATGAGTATGCCCTATTTTTTTCTTCTTAATCAACCCAAGTTCAGCAAATTTCTTCACATGTTCATATGCTTTGTTTCCCCGAATTTTAATCACAACTGACTGCTTTATGGGCTGCTTGAACGCAATTATTGCCAGAGTTTCCTGCTCTGCCTTTGAAAACTCAGCACTTCCTGTCGCTAGCTTATTAATTATCCCGGAATATTCCTGCCGAACATCCATTTTCCATAAATTATTTTTTTCTACAATTTCCATAGCTGACTCTTGTTTCTCATATTTATCTTTTAATTTCTCAATCAACTCACTAATTATTATTGGATTTAAATCACTAAGAGAAATTAATTCCTGCATATTCAAAAACCTGCCAGACACAAAAAAAACAGCCTCTAACTTTTTCAAATCCTGTTTTTCTCTTGCTTCATCTATTTCTTCTGCAGTTTTACTGGTCATTTCCATGGGTTAAATAATAAGAAGTTATTTATAAGCATTATCAATAATTATTTAATTGCAAATTTTCTATTTATATTATGTTAAAAAAAATTTCAATTGTCTTTTTAATTATTTTTTTCTTAATTTTTACATTATTTCTAATTCGCCTAACTTATCCAAGAGAAATAGACGATATTTCGCCAGAAATTTTTTGTGAACAAAAATATTTAGAAAAATCAGACATTCTGTGGGTAATCCCAAAATTCAATAACAAACCAATTTCCGAAAACAAAACATGGTGTCAAGAAATTTTAAGTCTAAACAAGACACTTGGGTTGCATGGAGTTTATCATGAATTTGAGGAATTTGATACAAACAGAAATCAAAAATATTTGCAAGAAGCAATGAATATTTTTGAGAAGTGTTTTGGATTTAAGCCAGAAATGTTCAAGCCACCGCAATTATCAATTAGCAATGAAAATAAAAAATTAATTGAGAAAAATGATTTAGAGTTGAAGTTAGATTTTAATCAATTGCTTCACAAGGTTTATCATTGTGCTGATGATGGAACTTTTCCAAATTGGGTTATTGATTTATTCTAATTTTTTCCAAATCTTACAAGAACCCAATTTACGGGAATTACAAATAAAACAAAATAAGTAACAGAAAATAAAACAGGATAAAAACCAAAATCAGGCATCCATGAAACACAGGGCTTCAAAAAACAATTCAAATTATGAGCTTCCCAAAAATACAAAATAAAAGGCACAAGAATAAACACATGCAGCAAAGAACCTTTCCATGCATTTACTTTTTTTTCTTTTGGTTTTTGAATCAGGAAAAACCCTAAAACAGCCAAAGGTAAAACACCAAGATGCAGCAAAATTGAAATTGCTGACTCAGGAGAAATTGCTGTAAAAATATAATCTGTTGAACCTAAAAGATATTTGTCAAAAAACAACTTTGAGAGAAAATCCAGGGACCAATTAAGAGAGCCAACAGCCAGCAAGGAAATTTCTGCTGTCAGCCAAAAAAAACTTCTGAACAAAATAGCCAACCCAATCAGCAACGGGGCATGATTGCACAGCCAGAAAAAATCCACCAATGTTCCCTGCGTTGCCATTGAATAAATTCTCAAACTTGCAAGTAAAATCAACAACACTCCAATCGCATTTAACACGCCCTCTTTTGTAATTTTCATTTTAAACTTGAAACAGGTTGCATAAAAAATTAAGAGAAGTTAGTTTAAATTATTTATTGATGATAGATTATTAAGGAAAAAGTTATTTTTTCAATTTTCTTTCTAATTTTAATATATATTTTTCCAATCTTTTAAGAAACTTTTGTCTAATTTTCTTATTTTTAGTTGGTTTCAATCTTAATTTTAAAGTTTCATGAACAATATGATTCTTATTTTTAATAGACCTTGCTAAATCTTTCCAAGAAGTTGAAAATTCTTTTCCATTAAATCTTTGTTCGTCCTCGACAAGCCAAAATGTTCCTTTAACAATTTCAGAAAAACCAACTTTTTTATTTTTGTAAGAAGGGATAAAAATAGTTTTGTAGAATCCAATTAATTTTTCTAAATCTTCTTTATTACTCCTAACTGGAAAATTAGAATGACCTAATCCTTTTCCATAAATCAGTTTATAGTTTGGTAGTTGTTTCACAATTCTACTGGTAGATTTTCCCTTTTTATCTCCACACTTACAATGTACGCCCTTTTTTAATTCAAACAAGGAAACGCCAGCCAAATGAATGGGAAATCCTAAACTTATTTTATTTGCTTTTTCTATTTTCTTAAACTTTTTCAAAAATCTTGAATGTCTAATAATTATCATCAAATCAATATCACTTTTTGCATTTATTTCTCTTCTTGGAAAACTGCCTTTGGAATAAATACCAATTATTTCTTCATTTGGTATATTTTTGAGAATTAAATTTCTCGCCTTTCTTACAACTTTGATACCTTCTAATTCTATCTTGCTCTTGTTTTTCCAATCTGTCCAAAATTCTTTTTTCATTTTGTTCTCCAATATTTTTCTAAATTTTTTTCAGTCAGTGTTTTGTCTAATTTTTTTATAAGATAATCAATTAATTTTGGAGAAAGATGTTTTTTGAATCTCTTTGTTTTAGCCCATTGCCTTTTTTTGATTTGCTTTAGAACTTTCTTTTTGTTTGAGCTTAATTCAAAAACATCAATTAAAATTATTTTGTTTTTATCAATTCCTAAATTTGAAAAAAATTTAAATGTTTTTTCATGTATTCCATATTTCCAAAGTTCTAACAAAAATTTTGTAATTTTATCAATTAATTTTAATTTCTCTACTTCCTTTAAATTTTGTAGTGCTTCTTCCAAAACCAAAACTTTTTTTTGTTTTATTTTTCCATGTCCAATAAATTCTAAATCTGCTAGTAATTGTTTTGGAATTTTTGATTTTTTAATTATTTTTGTAGAATTTTTAATATCAAAAATCATTTTGTCAGTTCTCTCATCCAATTCTTCAAGTTTATTCTTCCACTTCAAAAATTTTTCTACTTCCTGTTTTATTTCCGCACGATTTTTTGGAGTTTTGATAACATAAGAATTATGTAAGTCAACCCAACATTGCCAACCTCCCAATCTCTTTTTTTGTTCCATAATAAAAAATAGAGAATTATCTTTATAAAACTCCCTCTAATCTCAAATCCTAAATCTAAGTATTCCTCCAATACCTGAGAGATTTAAGAATTGTTCTCCTTCAGGATTATCAGTAGAAATAATTTCAACTTTCGCACCAGTGTTCTTCGCGATATCAATTAACTCTTTGGAAATTTTTTTATTAATTTCTTTGGAAATCAACAAAGTTTCAACAGCTCCGTAATTTAATGCGTGTTTCGTGTCCTCTTCTCCGCGCGTTGCCAAATCAGGTTTCTCCCCCAAAGTCTCAAAAAACTTTTCCAAAACTTTTTTCTCACGAACAATTTCCTGCTCAGCCAAAACATCCTGACTTGCTGTCACCAAATCTTTCAGCCCTGACTCGTCTGTGTTTCCAATATCCTTTACCCCAATAACTTTTTCCTGCAGCTGGGTCTGCAAATATTTGTTGTCAAGAAACTCATCTTTTGTCGGCACAGGCCCTCCAACCAAAATTCCCTTTAACTTTTTATTTTCAAAAAAAATCTTTTTCATTTCCTCTGCAACCCTTTTGTAAAAATCTCTTGTCAAGCCCTCTGTAATCCGATGAAACCTCTGACTTGATTGTCCTCCTGCCCGAATCTTGCTTGGAATTCCAGAAGTCATTTTGTGCAGCATCTCAATTCTTTTTCCTTCTAACATCCCGATTGTCGCCTCTTTTCTGTCCATTACAAGCAAAGCAAAAACTTCATCAATCTCCAACTGTTCCTGCAATGCATCCAAAACAAATTCCTTGTCACAACGATAAAGCCTCATCTTCAACCCTTGCGGCGGCTCAATATCCCACAACTGCATATCACTCTGCCCCTCTTTCTTTGAAACATTCCCTGCAAAAACAGCCATCCCATTTTCAGGGGTCTTCTTGAAATCCTTCAAAAACCTCACAATCTTATCCAACGCCTCTGAAACATTTTTCCTTGTCGCAGTGGACTTGATATTTTTTGCAGTAGACTTCTCTGCCTCCAACTGCCTTTGCACAGCATTCACATCATACCCAGCAGGAATATAAACACTAATCAATTCAGTTGCCCGACCTTTATGCTGAGAAAGTTCTTCTAAAACACTTTCTAATTCTTCTTTAGTTAACATAATTAATTAAGAAAAAAGATATTTTTAAAGTTAAGTGAATTAAGGCAAAGGTGTGAGTAATATTTTCTTCCTTCTAGATTCGTATTCTTTATCTTTATAAAAATTGCGAATTACTTTTTTCTTTACAGCATACCTTTTATTATTTAGTGTATTAAACTCTATTGTTTTTGTCGTTTCTTTTACTTCTCTTACAGGAAAGTCAGTGTCAATTATTTTAATTAAATTATCTATCCTCACAAAAAGAATATTACCTTTATAAGAATTTATTTAATAGAAAATCTATTTCAAATTATGAGCAACAATCAAATCCTTTTCAAAATCTTTTAAACTTTTAGGAATTTTAATTCCCTTGATTTCATTTCTTAAACTAATGGCTTTTTCTTTTTTCTTTTTCCAGACTTTGCTGTTGAAGTTTACAAGTTCGTCAATTAATTTTAAATTGCTTTTGGTTTTTTTTGCTTTTGGAAATTCTGCCTTCAACAAATTAATTTTTTTCTCTTTGGCAATTGTGGTTGTAATCTGAGGAATAATTGG
>DAOWJK010000038.1 GCA_030640395.1 Nanobdellota archaeon
AACTTCCATTAGGTTTAGACGGCACTCAGCCAAAATTCTCAAGAGGAATAAATCTGACAGGAAAAATAAACGGAATTGTTCACATAGACCTTTTAAAATTTATTAGAACTGCTTATTCTCAATATATGCAATCTGAAACACTCTCCTTAAACGAAGTTGCCAAGGAATTTTTAGGAGACACAAAAAAGGAATTTAAAATTAAACACTCTTCAAAAATCAGCAGTAATGAATGGGAACAATACTACGAATACAACCTGCACGACTCTGTGTTGGTTTTTAATTTATTTAAAAAATTCTGGCCAGACCTCTTGGAATTTTCAAGAATAATTCAGGAACCAATTTTTGAAATATCAAGAAACGGATTATCAAAACAAGTTGAGTCTTATATTTTACATAATCTGGAAAAATTCAACGAGATTCCAGAAAAACGTCCAGGCTACGACGAAATTAGAGAGCGACGGCACAGACCTCCATCAGAAGGAGCATTTGTTTTCGAGCCAAAGCCAGGACTCTACGAAAAAATTGCAATATTTGACTTCACATCAATGCACACGAGCATAATCGTCTCATTTAATTTATCAAAGGCAACACTCTTAGAAAAAAAAGAAAAAGATTCTTACGAATCCCCGGAAATAAATTACAAGGGAAAACCAACAAAATTCTATTTTGAAAAAGAACCTGGATTTTTCCCAATGCTTGTAAAAGAGATTTTTAAAAAAAGAAAACAATTCAAAACAGAATACAAAAAAAATCCAAACACAATTACTCAGGCACGAAGCAACGCATTTAAATTATTATCCGCATCAGTGCACGGTTATGTTGCTTTTTTCGGCGCAAGATATTTTTCAGCAGAAGCATCAAATTCAATCCTCGCTTTTGTAAGAAAGCTAAACAAGGAAGCAATTAAAAAAACAAAAGAAGCAGGTTACAAAGTCATCTATGCAGATACGGACAGCGTTGCTTTTTCCCTCGAGGATAAAACTCAAAAACAGGCACTTGAACTTCTGAAAAAATTAAATTCAGAACTTCCCGGAATTATGGAACTTGAACTGGAGGGATTTTTTGAACGAGGGCTGTGGGTTACGACCCGTGCAGGAACAACAGGTGCAAAGAAAAAATACGCTTTAATAGACAAACAGGGAAAAATAAAAATAAGAGGTTTTGAAACAGTCAGACGAGATTGGTGCAAATTAGCGAGGGAAGTTCAGAATAAAATTATCAGGCAAATTTTAAAAGAAGGCAATGAAAAGAAATCACTTGAGTATGTGAAGAAAGTAATTACGAAAATAAAGCAAAGAAAGATTGACAAGGAAGATTTAATTATAAGGACGCAGTTGAAAAAACCAATTTCAGAATATCGTGCGATTTCTCCGCATGTTGTTGCAGCCAAAAAAATGAAAGAGCAAAATATTCCAATTAGCCAGGGAAATTTAATCAGTTATTATATTGCAGAAACTCATGGAAAAAGCAAATTAGTAAGAGACAAAGTAAAGCTTCCGCATGAAAAAGAGGATTACAATATTGAATATTATTTAGAGCATCAGATTCTTCCTGCAGTTGAAAATATTTTTCATGTTTTTGGGGTTGAAATTAAAGAAGTTATTGATGGTAAGAGACAAGATAAATTAGAGAAGTGGTTTTGAGGTTGAGGGGAATTTTGAAGATGATAAAATTAAATAAAAAGATTGAAGAAAAAAATGTGGGGGTTTGGGGATGAGATTTTCAGAAAAATATGGATATTCAAATTTGAGTAAGGAATTACAAAGAGGTTTCATTAGTAATTCTCTAAAAATGCGTCTTTGGAATGTTTTTTATAATGAAATTATATCAAAAATTGAATGGCCTCAAAAGGATGATAAAATATACAAATTCTTCGAAAATTGTTGGGATTCTATTTTTAAATTAAATATTAGGGATTTTAGAAAAATTGAGGAGTATTATCTAGCAAAAAAGATTAGTGGGGCATATGAATATAATTTAGAATGGTATATGATTTTTGATTTGATAGAAAAGACGATTAAGGAATTTAATCAACAATCTTTAAAAGAAAAATTCAATAAAATACTAAAAGAAGAAAATTCTGCATATAGAATAGTTAATAATCATGTTGTGGAAATAATTTCAGAAGAAGATATAAGGGAAATAGAAAAAGTATTTAATCAAGAAGACAAATTCAACCTTATTAAAACGCATTTTGAGAAAGCAATTAAATTTTTATCTAATCGTGAAAAGCCCGACTATGAAAATTCTATAAAAGAGTCAATTAGTTCTCTTGAATCTCTTGCTAAAATTATTTTAAAGAAAAAAGGTACTTTAGGTGTATTGGTAAAAAAATTTAATATCCATCCAACACTTAAAGAAGCAATTGGGAAACTTTATGGATGGACTTCTGATGAAGGAGGGATAAGGCACGGAAATGATGGAAAGGGATATAATCCTGATGACGCGGAAGCTAGATTAATTTTAATTTTATCTTCAGCTTTAATAAATTATATCATTGC
Source organism: Nanobdellota archaeon (assembly GCA_030640395.1). Lineage (GTDB taxonomy): Archaea > Nanobdellota > Nanobdellia > Pacearchaeales > GW2011-AR1 > JAGLYK01. Next base: position 2,502 of record DAOWJK010000038.1, read on the forward strand.
TAAAGGAGGGGAGAGAAATGGGTAAAGAATTATTACAATGAATAAAAGAAAGTTCCCAGAATTAAAACCACTTTTCTTAGAAAGAATGCAAAAACTTCTTTTAGATAAAAAAGATTTTAATGACTATCTTAATATTTTAAAAATTCCTCCTGTAAAATCAATTCGTTGCAACAAGATAAAAATTCCTGTAAAAGAATTAAAAAAGAAACTTGAAGACAAAAGATGGAAAATAAAACAGCCTTATAAGGATTATCCAGAAGTTATGATTGTTGAAAATAATTTAGAACCAGGCGAACTCGGTCGTGCTTTAGAGCATTTATTAGGGTATTATTATATTCAGGAACTTGCAAGCATGTTGCCTGTTTTTGTATTGCAACCAAAAGAAAATGAAACAATTTTAGATTTGTGCTCTGCTCCAGGAAGCAAGACAACTCAGATAGTTTCTGAAATGAAAAATTCTGGTTCAATAATTGCAAATGAAGTTAGCTTAGGAAGAATAAAAATCCTTGCTTCAAATTTAGAAAGATGCGGAGTTACAAATACAATAATCACAAAAAAAGACGGGGTGGCTTTTTGCAACAGAATGAAAAAATACCAGTCAGAAATGAAAATGGATAAAATTCTTGTAGATGTTCCCTGCTCTGGAGAAGGAACATTGCGAAGCTCTCCAAAAACTTATGCAATGTGGAACATCAAAACAGTAAAAGCTCTTCCGCGAATCCAAAAACAACTTGTTCTTTCAGCATTTGAAATTTTAAAACCAGGAGGAGAATTAATTTACTCAACCTGCACCCACGCCCCGGAAGAAAACGAAGCAGTTGTTGATTCTGTTTTAAAAGAACTAAAAGATAGGGTAAAACTTGAAAAAATTAAATTGCCAATAAAAACCCGCAAGGGAATTACAATGTGGCAGGAAAAAAAATTCTCATCAGAAGTAAAAAAATGCGCAAGAATTTATCCACAAGACAACAACACAGAAGGATTTTTTATTGCGAAGTTTAAAAAATTAAAATAATAGAAAAATTGTTTTTAGGAAAAAATAATAAAATTAAAACAAAAGTTTATTAAGTTTTGGTTCTTCAATTTATAAATAAAAATGGAATTAATTGAAATAAAAGGAATAGATATTTTAACAAAAGAAGAAAAAAGATTAGCGAATAAATTATTAAATGAGTATTTCCCAAAAATTGAAAGGAAAATAAAAAATATTATTTCTTTAAAGGTTCATATTAAAGAGTATGAAAAAGAGGGCAAAAGGAAAAAATATAGTATAAATATTAAAGTCATAAACAGTGCAGATGTGTTTGAGGCAAATGCTCATAATTGGGATTTTGCAAGGACAATGCACAAGGTTTTGAATAAAATAGAAAATGAAATAGAGGATAGATTCCATCCAAGTGAGCAACACCCAAAAACAAAAAAGAGTTTTTGAAAACATTATAATCCTTTAGCAAGAAAATGGCACAATTAAAAATTTTAAATTTAAATCAAAAACAAGAAATTGTTAATAAATTAAAAAAACAATTTGGAATAAAAGATATTGAGGGAATTTTTGTTAAAAGAGGTGAAGAGAGATTATTTTTATTTCAGGGGGATTTTACACCAAGGCAAATTTATAATTTGGAGAGAACAGTTCCAATTGAAAGAGTCGGGGTTTATTTTGGAAAAATCCAAAACGAAAAAATAAGATTAAGCATAGAAGGAGTTCATATTTTGAAAAACCAGATAACAAAAAATATTTTTGAATTAGAGGAAAAACAAGCAGAACTTTGGATGAAAGGAAATGAACTTGAAATTCAAACAGGGAAAAATGATTTTTTAATTATGAAATATAAAGGCGATTTTCTTGGGTGCGGAAAAGCATCAGAATTAAAAATTGGAAATTATGTTCCTAAGAATAGGAGATAGAGGGAGAGGGATTAAATTCTTTCTACAATTAAATCCTATATAGTTTTAATATTTTTATTTGTAGTAAAATCAGCTCTTGCAATTGTTTTTTTTCTTTCATAAGCAGAAGATGTGAAAATTGTTAAACACCTATTATCAAATAGGCTTTCTTTAGTATTGGAATTATAACTTTTTAT
>DAOWJK010000056.1 GCA_030640395.1 Nanobdellota archaeon
ATCATATTTTTTACTTTTTAAAATTTCCAAAACCACTCTTTCTGCCCCGCCCTTGCTTTTAATCCAGGGGAAAAAAAGAGCGATTTTTTTTTGTTTAGTCAATTTAATTTTTTCCATAATTCTTGATTGAAATAGCCTATTTTAAATTTGTGGTGCTGACTTACGAGAACAAATCATCAAACTCAGCATACTCCCCAGAGGACCTTGTAAACTCTTCACGAGCAATAATATCTTCCGGATAATCAACTTCCCATATTTTTATTGGTCCTCTAAAACCATTAAAGAAAACAAAATTCCCAAAATTTATTCCTTGTGCTTTAAGGGTTTTGATAACTGAATCTGGCTCTGCATTTGCCAATTTTATAGTGGGATAATTTTCAAATACATTATCAAGAAGATATAATTGTGCAAATAAGCTTTTTGAAACTTTTGGTGAAAGATAAATCATTGCCCCGTATGGGTCCACATTAACCATTCCTTGTGTGTCTTGGTTTATTTTTGGCAGCATGTATGCAATAGAATCAACTCCGCTGCCAAAATCAAAAATTCGTCCCTGAGAATAAATATATTTTATCGGGATTTTTATTTGTTGGTTGTTGTAAATGAAAATCCCCTGCGGCTGTTCAAATGATATTGTCTGGAAATCTGTTGAACTTTTTATTACAATTCCCCCAATATATGCCTTGAAACTTGCCTGCCCAATTTCATCAAACACTGGTCCGGGAATAAAGATATTCCTGCCCCCTTCTTCATAAACAATATCTTCATCAACAACTCCTCCAATATTATAAACCCTTGTGATTGTGTCTGCTGTTTCTGTTGTTTGTTTATTATCAACAACACCTGTTCCAATTACAGAAAAACTATCAAAATTTTCATCCCCGCCAATCTTGCTGTAAGCAGGATATTTTCCTAAATCTGTCTGGTCAATTAACAGGTAATCAACTTCGTGCGCTTTCATAAAACTTAACGCAAATTCAGGTTTTGTTGTTGTCAAAACATATCTTGCAATCAAATGATCCCAAAAACTATTTCCATGCCCCCCGTCAGTAATGGTTGCTCTCTCCCCTAAATACTGAACCCAATAACCATAATCCCACCAGTGAACAAAAGTGCCTGCTTCTTCAGTGTTATCTCTGACCCACGCCATTGCCTCTTGCCATTGAGCATTTGCAGAAGGTCCTGTATGTTGTGCTTGTATTTTAGTTAAATTAAATGATGTGTTTAAACTATATGCTGAGCCAATTATTGCAAGAATAAATAATAAAATTAAAAACCCTCTTAAAAGTTCATCTTTACTTTTCTTAATGTAGCCTCCTATTCTGATAACAAAAAAACCTGCAGAAAGGCATGCAAAAGGAGCTATAAGGAAAAAAACTCTGGACGCGCTTCTGACAGCAATAACTGAAATTAGCATCAATGAGGCAAGCAAAATTATCCGGGAATCTAATTTTATCTCGCTGTTAAGATAAATCTTTATACTGTAAATTAAAAAAATAATAATCCCCAAAAGATAAAATCCCTTGCTTATAAAATTCTCTCCGTTTAGAATTGAAGCCTGGGAGTATCTGCTAAATAATATTCCGGAAATTAAAACAACCCAGATAAATGAAAATAATATTTTATAACTTTTTTTAGAAATTTTTCTTCCCAACTCAATACCAATTAAAACTATTCCAAGAGAAGATAACCAAAATAAAAGTTTTCCTATTTGAGCAATCCAACCTGTTAAATATGGCTGGGCATTTTCAGCAACAGTCAATCCAATTCTTTCTGCTCCAAAAGGTTGCAATAATATAGACCAAATACTTAAGATCAACCCAATAATGCTCCTCCCTGTCAAGCTAAGCATGATTATCCCGAGGGTGATTGCGCCGAGACTGCTAAAAAATATCCTGTATTTTTTCAACCTCTGGTCTTTCAAATAACTTTTTGAAAGAGCATAATATAAAGAAAAATCAACAAGAACAAATCCAAAAACAAATGCTCCAATTATTCCTGAAGAACTTGTGAATCTTCCGATTATCGTAAGTATATTGTAATTAAATATCAACCCAAAAATAATTGTAAATATAACCCATGAAGTGTAAAATAGCAAATACTTATGCATTAATTTAAAATTTTCTTTATTTCTAAATTGTATTATCCAGACTAAGAAAAAACTAAGTGGAATAATCATAAAGACAAATTTAGCAACACCTCCCCAGCTTATGAGAGTGAACACTGTTAAAAAAGCAACACCTATTGAAAATAAAATTATCTTGAGCAGGTTTGTTTTTTCTTTTTCTAAATATTTTAGTGACAAGGCATAAACCAGCATAACAGAAAAAAACGCGAACATTCCCAAAGATTCATGGTCTGCAAATCCTGCCATTGTCCTGTAAAGGTATGCCGGGGTAAAAGCAAGAAACGCGCTGCTTAACAGTGCAATCCATTTGGAGTTTGTTATAACATAAGTTAGAAAAAAGAAAACAATCAATCCAAGCATAAAAAATATCACAGGAGAAAGAACATCAATATACTGAATGCTGTAGTCCCCGAAAACATTTGAAACCTTGTGCAAAAAAACAACTGCTCTCGGTGTTAGTTCACTTGTAAATCCCATTTCTAATAAAGGATATCTCATAACATCAACATCTGGCAAGATTCCCCCGCTTTCAACAATCGTTTCTGCGGTTCTTAAAAAATAAAACGGGTCCAAAGCCAGAGGAATATATTCTCCTGAAGTCTGGTCAATTAAAAGAGGAAGATTCTGGAACCTCATCCATGAACTAAAAATCAAGAGAGATAATAATAAAACTATGATTACAATATTTATGATTTTCTTGTTTTGGATTATCCCAAAGAATTTTTCCTTAGTTTTTTTAACTAATTCTTTTCTGTTATAATTTTTATGCTCTATTTTATTTTTTTCATCTTCCATCGTGTTATCTTTGCGTCAGCAAAAATGACGCCACAAGAGTAAATAAAGTTTACTTTTGTCTTTTTAAATTCAAATACTTTCTCTTTAAAAGTTTATTTAATAAACAGCAAAAACCCAATCACAATTACCACTATCTGAAATCCATTAATTAACCACACAACTTCTTTCTCCTGCACTTTTTTGCTTGGCTTTATTTTCTTTAAAATATAAATCGCTAAATGCTCTAATCCGTAGATTTTTTTATAAGGCAAATCAATACTCCCATCTTCATTTTATTTTGCAAAACTTTGCTTTTTCAATCTACCTCTAAGCTTCAAACTAACTTCCATTAAATAAGGGATAAAAAAGAAAATTGCAATTTTTTCAATATTCCCTAAAATAGCCATGCATGCAATTAACGCCCCGACAGAATAAGTTAGAACATCTCCTGGAAAAACCCTGGCAGGGTGCTTGTTAAAAATATAAAATGCAAATAGCGACGCAACCATGCACATTCCAATAACACTTAGCCAGCTGTTTCCTGTAAGATATGTCACAATAGATAAGGCAGACAAGATTATTATTCCCTGCCCTGCTTCAAGCCCGTTGTAGCCCGCCAAAAAATTAAATGTTGTTGTTGCACCTAAAATTCCTATTGGAATTAAAACTAAAGGGTAAAATAATCCAAAATTAATTCCCATCATTGTAGACTCCCCAGCGTTAATCACCATAAGAGGGATTGCTGAAAATACAATCAGGATTATTCTTGACCTTCTTGATAATCCTTTTTTCCAGCCAAAAAAATCATCCATAATCCCAACTAATGACGCAAGAAGTATGACACATAATATTGCAAAAATATTTTCAAATATACCTTTTTCTCCAAGATAAAATGTTTTTGTTCCTATGTAAACTAATACTCCAAGAACAAAACCAAAGATAACCATTATCCCCCCGGATTCCGCAATTTTTTTGCTGCTTGTTTTATGCTTGTCAATTCCTTCTAATCCATATTCTTTAGCTTTTCTTATCCAGAAAGGCATTGCCAAAAAAGTGCAGAAAAAACTAATTGAGATTGCTACAAATAATATCGGATTCATAAAATTTAATACAATTAGATATTTTTAAATTTATCCAAATAAAATAGGAGTAAAATAAACTTCAACTGCTGCGGCAACAACCAGAATCATTATGGCTATGAAAAGCAGGATAACAACATTTTCCACTACTCTCAGGAATCTCTGGTTCCTTATGCCGTTCCTGATTACCCCGACCCCAAACATTCCTCCTGCCAGGGCTGTGATAAAATAGGCTGCTATTTCAGGAAACCCATGAATCATGTATCTTGCTAGGCCTATTGGGATTCCACTCAGGCTTTGCTTTGTAAATATTCCAATTGCTCCTGCAATCACGCTCGCGTTCCATGCAAGCACAAAAATCGCCCCTGCCCCAAAAACCAAAGAAAAGAGCAAAGTAAAAAGCATGACAAACGCGTTGTTTTCAATGATTGACATAAACCTTGAAAATCCTTTTATTGCTGCCCCGGTTACTGGTGTTTGGTCAAGTGCATATTTTTTAACACAATCCTCAATATTCCCCGGGCTGTTTATCACGCAGTAAGTTTCTATCTGCGCATTGAACAGATTTGCATCTCCGAGAGCAATGTTCCAGAAAGAAAACGCGACAATAAATCCAAGAAACAGCCACATGAAAGCGTAGATAGCGTCGCTGTGAATTTTCCAGACACTAAAAAAACCCTCTACCTGCTCGTCTTCTATTGTTTCCTGCTTTATCAGGAAATACATGAACGGCAAAGAGAACATCACGCAGAATGTGACAACAATCATTCCCGCATACTCATACAAAACAGGGTCGCCTGAGAAAAGAAACTTGACACCCAGAATAGAAACAGACGCATACAATAAACCCACCAAAAGCATTTTTACCGCGCCCCTTTCAATTTTTTTTGGATTGATAATTGATTCCAGCATATAATTAATAAAAAAGTATAATTTTTAAACTTTCGTGAATTCATTAACTTAGAAAATGAGTAACAAAAAAGTGTTTAAAAAAATTGTAAAAGATATTCAGGACGTGAAAATTCAGGGAGCAAAAGAAATTGCGAAAAAAGCTGTTTATGCTTATTCTCTGATTCCGACAGAAAAGTCAAGGAAAAAACTTTTGAGTTTAAGACCAACAGAGCCTTTATTGAGAAATGTCTTGGATAAAAAATCTTATCAGGAAGTTTTAGAACACTTTGACTTTGTCCAGGAGAAGATTAATAAAAATATTTTGAAGTTAATTAAGCCAAATGACGTGATTTTCACACACTGCCATTCGTCGACAGTTGTTGATGCTTTAATTTTTGCGAAAAAAAATAAAAAGAAATTTGAAGTTTATAATACAGAGACAAGACCTTTATTTCAGGGAAGGAAAACTTTCAGGGAATTAAGTAAGGCAAAAATAAAAGTCACGATGTTTGTTGATTCTGCTGCAAGAATTGCAATGCTGAAAAAACAGGGAACTAAGAAAGTTGACAAGGTTTTTTTAGGAGCAGATGCTTTGCAAAAACATGGTGTTGTTAACAAAGTCGGAAGCGCTATGTTTGCCAGAATTGCATTTGAGAATAAAATCCCTGTTTATATTTTGGCTGACTCCTGGAAATATTCTTCTAAAAAAATAGAATTAGAAAAAAGAGGATTTAGAGAAATTTGGAAAAAGTTTAGGGGAATTCAAAATCCTGCTTTTGAATTTGTGGAGAAGAAATATATTACGGGGATTGTTACAGAAAAAGGAGTGGAGAAGTATTGGGAGTTTTTGAAGAGAGTTAAAGTTTAAATCTCTATTTTTCTTAAAATGAAATTAACATAAGTGTCATACTAAACAGGGTTAAGATTTTAAAGCCAAAAATATTTCAGAGATAAAATGAAGACACTATTAAAAAAATATTTTGGCTACGACGAATTCAGACCAATGCAGGAAGACATAATAAATCACATTCTTCAGAAAAAAGATGCCTTTGTTCTTATGCCGACTGGCGGGGGAAAATCTCTTTGCTATCAACTCCCTGCACTAAAACTCGACGGGCTCACAATTGTTATTTCTCCTCTTATTTCTCTTATGAAAGACCAGGTGGATAATTTAAAAGCAAACGGAATTAATGCCGAGTATATTAATTCCTCACTTTCATTCAAAGAAATTATTGATATTCAGAAAAAAATAAAAAAGAAAGAAACAAAAATTCTTTACATCGCCCCTGAAAGATTAGCCTCGGAAGAATTTAAATTATTTTTAGCAACCCTGCAGATAAATTTAATTGCCATTGACGAAGCCCATTGTATTTCTGAGTGGGGTCATGATTTTCGGCAGGACTACAGAAATTTAAAATTCCTGAAAATAATTTTTCCAAATGTCCCGATAATTGCTTTGACAGCAACAGCAACAAAAAAAGTAAAAGAAGATATCTTAAAACAATTATCTTTGAATAATCCAAAAATATTCACCTTGAGTTTTAACAGAAAAAATCTCAATTTAATTGTTATGGAAAAAAAGAAAACATTTAATAAAATTCTGGAAATACTAAAAAAATATAAAAAAGAGTCTGTGATTATTTATTGTTTTTCCCGCAAGGATTGTGAAAAAATTGCCCAAAAATTAAGAGAAAACAGATTTAATGCTCTTCCATATCATGCAGGGCTCAGCAATGAAATAAGGAAACATAATCAGGAATTATTTATCAAAGACAAAGCAAACATCATCGTGGCGACAATTGCATTTGGGATGGGAATTGACAAGCCAGATGTTCGTTTGATTGTCCACCACACATTTCCAAAAACAATTGAAGGTTATTATCAGGAAATTGGAAGAGCTGGGCGTGACGGGCTTTCAAGCGACTGCGTTTTATTTTATTCAAAAGGAGACAGAAGAAAACATGAATTTTTTATTAACCAACTCACAGACGCATTTTCCCAAAATAATGAAAGAAATAAATTAAGAAAGGTAATGGATTATTGTGAATCTGCTTTTTGCAGAAGAAAATATATTTTGGAATATTTTGGCGAAAACTTTTCAGAGGAGAATTGCAGTGGCTGTGATATTTGTCTGGAACTTCCTGAAATAAAACAAAGTATTCTGGATTATGAAACAGATTTCAAAAGAGAAAGAAAAATCTTAGATTACAATAAAAATCTGTTTGAGAAACTGCGAATTTTAAGAAGACAAATTGCCGACGAGAGAAGCGTTCCGCCTTTTGTTATTTTTGGAGATGTTTCTTTAAGAGAAATGGCGTATTATCTGCCAGACAATAAAGACGAATTGCTAAATATTAAAGGGGTTGGAGAACAGAAATTAAAAGATTTTGGAGAATTGTTTTTGGGAATAATTAAGGATTATGTGGAAGAAAATAATATTAACAGAAAAATGCTGCAGAGATTTTTGGGGTGAATTTTGGGTTTTGAGGAAAGTTTAAATCCCCTTCCTTCTTATAATACAAATGAAAATAAAAGACCTGCCTGAACAAAATCGCCCAAGAGAAAGATTTCTAAAACATGGACCAGAAGCTTTAAGTGATGCAGAACTTTTCGCAATATTTCTTAGAACAGGAACAATTGGGGAAAATGTTACTGATATGTCCAACAGATTAATTGCAGAATATGGCTTGGATAAATTATTTGATTGTTCATTAAAAGAACTTCAAAAAATAAAAGGAGTTGGCCCAAGCAAAGCAATGCAGATTTTAGCAATGTCTGAATTAGGGAAAAGGCATAAATTATCAAAGAAACCAATTAAGAAAATTTCCTGTGCCGAAGATGTTTTTGATTATTTTCATGAGAGGTTGAGGGATAAGAAAGAGGAGCATTTTTATGTTCTTATTTTGAATACGCAGAATTATATTATTGATGAACAACTTGTTAGCAAGGGAATTTTAGACGCTTCAATAATTCATCCTCGGGAAGTGTTTAGACCTGCGATAAGGAATAGTGCTTCAAAGATTGTTCTTGTTCATAATCATCCGAGCGGAGACCCAACACCGAGTCAGGAAGATTTGGAAATTACAAAGAAGTTAATAGATATTGGAGAAGGTTTGGGAATAAAAGTTGTTGATGGAGTTATAATTGGGAAGGATGGGTGGGAGAGTTTGAAGGATGGGGGTTAAGAAATTTATTTTTTCTTCTTAACTCTTTTGCGTCTGCATTCTCTGCAATAAGATTGTGGTATTGTTTTTTTACCTTTAATCTTTCTCCAACCAAATAATTCTTCTACTTGGTCTTTACCTTTTGCTTCTTTTTTGCAATTTGGGCATTTTGCTTTTATGATATATGGCATTTTTCCTCCTTGTAATTTTTAATTAAAAATTCAGATATTAACCCTCTCTCTTGTGAATTACAATTTATGCTTCTTGAACAATAAACAATTATTCTATCAAAATCCTTTTTAGGATAAAGTCTCTTAACATTCTTTGTGATATTGTTACTAAATAAAATCTTTGCTTTTTTCTTTTTTAATATTAAAACAAAATCTGCTAATCTATAATTATCTTCATCTGAAAATCTTGTAGGAGTGTAGTTTGCGAAACTAGTTTTTTTAAGAGGATCATAACAGGGATCGAGGTATACGAAATCATTTTTTCTTACCCTATCTTTAATCAATTCGTAATCACAACACTTTATTTTAACCTCTTTCAATAATTTGCTTGCAAGCAAAATAGTTTTTTCATTAAAGATCTCTGGATTTTTATATTTTCCACAAGGAACATTAAATTCTCCTTGAGAATTAACTCTATATAGACCATTGAAACAGGTTTTGTTTAAGTAAATGAATGCAGCACTTTTTCTTATTCCTTTAAACTTCTTTGCATTAAATTTCTTTCTTACTTGATAATAAAATTCTTCCGAATTATTTTTTTTAAAATATTTTAATTTCTTAATTAACTCTTTCGGATTATCCCTTATTGTTTTGTAAGTCTCAATTAGATCTTTATTTATGTCGGAAATCATACAATATTTAGGACTGTACTTTTGTTTAATGTAAAAAAACATCGCTCCCCCGCCAAGAAAAGGCTCAAAATACCTATTAATCTTTTTTGGAAGATGAGGATCTATCTGACTAATTAACCTCCTTTTTCCACCTGCCCATTTTAGAAATGTTGGTATTATCATTTAATATTTAAGATTTTCTCGATCTTAAATGTTTCTATTATATAAAACTCAAAAAATATGATCGGAACGATCATATTTTTTATTGCCATAATTCTTTTTCAGAGATTAAATCAGATAAAATTTCTTCTCTTTTTTTTATTTCTTCTTCACCGAAATCATTAAGATTATCAAAAGTTCTTAGATTTAATGGAAGCTGTGTTTCTATATACTTCTGCTTTTTTGTTGGATAATCTATATTTCCTAAATCATTATTCTCTTCATTGCTTAACAAGGTTAAGTTTCCAAGCCTATTCAAGAAGTCCTCATGACGTATATCTTTTTGCCTTAAGAGATCTTTCCACCATGTTTCTGGATTTTTTGGAATGATATGTTCTAAGGTTGGATCATTTCTCCAACATTTCATCAAACTAGTGGGAGTAATTGAATCATTAATCTTCCATAAAATGTACTTAGCATGTTTATTTCTTAATTCAAATCCTCTTTCTATTTGGGATTCTATAGGATACGCCCTTCCAATCTCTCCTTTTAATTCACTAATTATGTTATCAATTTTAGACGGATCTTGCCTTATTTGTCTTGCCCATAAACTATGTTCTTCTTCAAATTCACTTGGGCTTTTTCTCATAAAAATATTTCTTCTAATTACAAAAGTCAAATACGTTTTAATCAAAAGTTTAAATTTATCTATGTCAGTTTGAAATAAATGGACGTATGCTGATAAAAATAAAGGCAATTGTTGTGTAAACCCAAGATAATTTAATTCACCAAGAGTTTCTGATATATCTAGATTATTCTGCCATAGGTTCTCCTGATGGTTTAGTAATGCAAAATATATCTTAGACTCATAGAGAAGAGTCTGACATAATTCTTCAAAAGTACTTCTATCAAGTTCCAATTCTCTATCGAAGTAATTTTTTATGTCTCTAAATAATTTATTGTCTCTAACAAAATCATGTTTAGAAATCCAGAAATGTCTTAAAAAATAACCCAAATCTTTTTCTGGAGCAATTGATCTAAATTCTTTCCAAAAATCATTTATAGCATCATCCTCAATAACTCTCTGAAATTTAGTAAATAATAGGTTTTTAAAAAGGTCAATTGTAAGTAGTTTCTCTCCTCTTTGATTTAAAGTCTCAAACATTTCATAACCAATTGACTTATCAGGCACATCTGAAATTAAAACATAAAACCCTTCTATAATATTGTGAGACATTCTTTTGAGATAAGTTACGAACCCTTCAGTAGCCACTGCTTGGTCAAGCATATTTTGACTATTAAACTGCACATCCATTGATTTAAGGAAAAAAGAAGTGAATTGATTAAAAAAGAATTTATAACAATTAACTAATTGTTTTTCTGGGTCCTTATCCCATCTTACTCTTGGAGCATCTAATTTGTCTAAAGGAGTTAAGTTAGTTTTAAGTAGCCACTCATATGCTCTTTCTCCATCTGAATCAATTTTGATTTTATGTTGTACTCCGCTTTCATCTTCAATAGCAATCTTTGGGCGTATTAAAGTCATAGTCCTGATACCTTCATCAGAATATCTACCTCGTTGATTTAATTCATCCAATAAATCCCAAATTACTTGTAACATAATCGTCAGGGTAACAAGCCTTTGTTGTCCATCAAATATTTCAAGTTTGTCGTCTATTTTTATAAAAAACATTGGGCCTAAAAAATGGAATATTCTATATGGATCTCTTGAATCTTGAAGCCTTTCTTTATTTATATCTTTTAAGTCTTCCCAAAGTTCTTCCCACTTATCTTTCTCCCACATATAAGGTCTTTGATTATAAGGAACTACAAAAAAATTCTCAGAAAGCAAGAGACCTGCCTCTTTTTGTATAAATTCTGAGGGTTTTACAATAATTTCTGGCATAGTTTTATAATGTTTTTAAGAGTATTAATAAATTTCTATTCTGTTATAGTATAATCGCTCTCTTTTTCATAATCTCCTCAACTTTATTTCTCCTTTTGTTGCTTCTGCTTCAAGTTCATCACCTTCTTTGAAACCCGATTCTTTCATGATTCTTTCAGAGATATTAATTTTATATTTATAATAAGGTTTACCTTTATATTCTCTGGATTTTTCTTTCAATATTTTCATAAAAATCTAATGAAATTAGCATTTATAAATTTTTAGAGACCGAAACATTTATATAGTTTAGAGACCTAAAAATATTATCATTAATTAAAGTATACAAAAAGTTAAAAAAGAATGGAGATAAAAAATAATATGGAAAAAGGGGAATTTATAAAATCAATTATAAGTAAAAATCCAAAGAGCATGAACAAATACAAAAGAGTTCCTTGTTCTCCAATAAGATATGCAGGGGGGAAAACTTTGGCTGTTGGGCATGTTATTGAATTACTACCTGATAATGTTAAGAAAGTAATTTCACCTTTCTTTGGCGGGGGTTCAATTGAAATTGCTATGAGTAAATATTTAGATTTGGAAGTAAGAGGTTTTGAGATTTTTGATATTCTATGTAACTATTGGAAATTTCAAATAGAAAATCCAAAACTTCTTTATGAAGAATTAAAAAAATTAAAA
>DAOWJK010000006.1 GCA_030640395.1 Nanobdellota archaeon
TAAATGTTGGTGACAAAGAGATTAATGTTTTAATTAAACAGTTGATGGTGGTAGAATGACAGAAGAAAATATAATGCGAAAAATAAAAATTGAGAAAGTTGTCCTGAGCATAGGCGGAACTGGAGATTATTTGGAAAAAGGAGTTAAGCTTCTTGAAATACTTACTCAAAGAAAACCAGCAAGAATGAAATCAAAGAAAAGAATTCCGTCGTGGAGTGTCAGGCCTAACTTGGAAGTCGGGGCAGTGGTGACAATTAGAAAAAACCCAGAAGATGTTTTGAAAAAAATGCTTGGGGCTATTGAAAATGTTTTGAAGAAAAAGCAGGTTAGCGAGAATAATTTTTCATTTGGAATAAAAGAGTATCTTGAAATTCCTGGTGTTGAATATCAAAGAGACATCGGAATTATGGGGCTTGATGTTACTGTTGTATTTAAGAGAGCAGGAAGAAAAGTGAAGTTAAGGAAGATTAAAAAAGGCAAAATCCCAAAAAAACAGATAATCACAAAACAAGAAATAATTAAATTTATGGAAGAGAATTTCCAGACCAGGTTTGAATAAAATGGCTGAAATAGGTAATCTTTATGACCTTTATCTTATCGGGGAAAGAGTATTAGAAAAAGATATGAAATACGGAGGGAGAATTGATAGAATGCATGAATTTACTAAAAGGATAAAGAAAGAAAATTTCAGGGTTATAAGAGCAGGGGAATTGGATGAAAGAGGGGACAAAATAATCTTAAATGGAAATTATGGGATATTTACCCGAAAGGGAGAGGCACAATAAAATGACAGCAAGTGATTGGAGAAAAATTTTAAAGCAATTAGAGAGCAAGCCAGAGATAAAGGCGAAGTTCTTAAAACACTGCAAGCCGAAACAAAGGAAAATTGGGATTGCTGTGAAAAAGTGCGAGAGATGCGGGAGGTTTGGGGCGCACATAAAATCATATGGATTAAATTTATGCCGACACTGCTTTAGAGAAATAGCAGAAGAAATCGGTTTTCAAAAATATAGTTAAAATGTCACAAGTAAATCAAAGTAAATTCAAGAATTTTCATTTGTCCGAAATTTCAGTTTCGAACAAAAGATTTTCATGGTTCCATTTTTTCAATGGAGGAATAAAAAAATGTCACAGGATATAGTTGCTGATGCTTTGAATATGATAAAGAATGTAAAAAAGGCGCGAAAAACAGAAATAAAAATAAAGAGAATTTCTAATTTGCTAATTGAGATTTTGAAAATCATGAAGCAGGAAGGTGCTGTGAAGAAATACAAGATTAACAGCAAGAATAAAACTATTGAAGTTACAGTCGGGGATTTGACAGATTGCAGGGCGATAAAGCCGAGGTTTACTGTTGATAAAACTCAGATTGAAAAATACCGACGGAGATATTTGCCTGCGAGAAATTTAGGGGTTATGATTGTCTCGACAAATAAAGGTTTGATGACGCATGAGGAAGCTAAAAAAGAAAAAACAGGAGGATGCCTTGTGGCTTATTTTTATTAAGATGAGTTGGATGACGCCTGATTATATATTAAAAGTACTAAATGGGGGAGAAGAATTCACTGCTAGAGAGATGTATGAAAAGAAAATGGTAGGAGAAAGTATTCCTTCAATAAATAGGCATTTGTTAAAAATGACTAGGCTACAAAAGATTCACAGGAAGTGGGAGGATGGGGCTTATGTTTATTATGGACGGCGGAGG
Source organism: Nanobdellota archaeon (assembly GCA_030640395.1). Lineage (GTDB taxonomy): Archaea > Nanobdellota > Nanobdellia > Pacearchaeales > GW2011-AR1 > JAGLYK01. Next base: position 1,706 of record DAOWJK010000006.1, read on the forward strand.
TCAGAATAATTTCAAATGAAAAAAGATTTACAACAAACAATAGAAATTCCTGAGGGAGTTGAGGTTAGTTTAAATGAGAGTAGTGTAACTATTAAAGGCAAAGAAGGGGAAATTAATCGGAGTTTTGATTTGGGGAAATTGAATTTTGAGAAGAAAGATAATAAAATAATTATTGGAAATAAAAAATCAACAAAGCGGGAGAAGAAAATGATGAATACAATTGCACAGCATATTCGGAATATGATAAAAGGGGTTCAGGAAAAGTTTGAGTATAAGTTGAAAGTTTGTTTTAGTCATTTTCCTATGAATGTGAAGCAGGAAGATGGAAAGATAATTGTGCAGAATTTTTTAGGTGAGAAGGTTCCGAGAGAGATGACAATCCCCAAGGGAGCTGAAATTAAAATTGACAAGAATGAAATAACTGTAACTTCTGTTGACAAGGAATTGGCAGGGCAGGCTGCGGCAAATTTTGAGATATTGACAAAGATTGGTGGAAGGGACAAGAGAGTTTTTCAGGATGGAATTTATATTATAAATAAAGCAGGGAGGGAAATGTAATGGTTGAATTTTTAAGACGAGTTGGAAGCAGGTTTTCAAAACTTGGAAAGGGCAGGAAGAAAAAACAGAAGTGGAGAAGACCAACTGGAAGGGATAATAAAATGCGGGAGAAACGAAGAGGATATCCTGCTGTTGTAAAAATTGGTTATAAGCAGGATGTGAAAACTCGCGGGAATGTCGAAGAGAAAAAACCAATAATAATTATGAATGTTAAGGATTTGGCAAAGATTAAGAAAAATGAAATTGGAATTATTGGAAGTATGGGCAAGAAAAAGAAAATAGAAATTGCACGCCGCCTGGCGTACCTCTCTGTACAGCGTACTGGGGCAAAAATTGCCAAGGATAAAAAAATTGAAATTTATAATTTAAATGCAGAGAAATTTTTAAAGAATGTGGAGAAGAAATTAAAAAAGAATATTAAAGAAGAAGAAAAAGTTGAGAAGAAAACAGAAAAGAAACCTGATAAAATTAAAAGCAAGGAGAAGAAAAAATGAACCTCAAAAAGAAAAAATCATTGGCTGTAAAGGCGTTGAAGTTGGGGAGAGAAAGAATTGTTTTTTTGCAGTCGAGACTTGAGGAAATAAAGGACGCGATTACAAAGCAGGATATTCGGGATTTAAAAAAAGAAGGTGCGATAGTTGTGAAAGAAATTAAAGGGCGGAAGAAAGTTAAAAGGAAAAGTAAGAAAAGAGGTGTTGGAAAAGTTAAGAAGAAAGTTAATAAGCGGAAACAGGAATATGTTAAGATGACCCGGAAGTTGAGAAAGCATGTTGCAGTGAAAAAGAAATCAGGGGAATTGTCAAAAGAAGAAATTAAAGATATTCGGAATAAAATAAGAAACAGGAAGTTCAGCAGTTTGAGAAATTTAAAAGAATATACTGGGGGTTTGAGAAAATGAAAACAATAGAAATAATTGAAGATTTTGATACCTGCGAAAAAGGAGAACTTGTAAAAGCCTTTGGGGAAGAGAGATTTTATTCAGGAGGAGAATTAATACAAACATGTAGTTGCGGTTACGGACCAAATGCTTTTCTATTTCCAACTTTAGTTAAGATAGAAGAAGATAGAACAATTGAAAAAATAGTAGTTTATGATTTAAAACCTCCTCAAAAAGGGAAGATAAATGGTATGGCAATCAGTGAATCAATAACTCCTGAAGACCAAATATACAGATATTATATGAATATAATTAATAGAGGAACAACACAATGAAAACAGTAAAAAAAAGAAGAAAACAAAACAAGACTGATTATTTGACAAGGTTAAAGTTGTTGAAGAGTGGGAAGCCGAGAGTGGTTTTTAGGAAGACAAACAAATATATTATTGCACAATATGTTACAAGCAAGCAGGCACAGGATAAAGTTGTGTTGGGGGTTACTTCAAAAGATTTGATGAAGCAGGGATGGAAAAAAGAATTTGGAAGTTTGAAGTCAATTCCTGCAGGGTATTTGACAGGATATTTAATCGGCAAGCAGATTATCAAGAAAAGTTTGGAAACACCAATTGCTGATTTTGGAATGCACAGGGTTTTACACAAGACAAAGACTTATGCTTTTCTAAAAGGATTGATAGATTCTGGAATTAAGATAACCTGCGACAAAGGTTTTCCAGAGGAGGAAAAAATAAAAGGCAAAGTTGATATTGAAAAAATTAAATTAAGTATTGATAAATTATAATGAAAGACGAAAAAGAAAAACAAATAGAGAACAAAGAAGATGAATTTGCTGAAAAGCCTGAGGATGTTTTGGATGAGAAAGATTTGAAAGAATTGGAAGAAGTAAAAAAGGAAACAGAAAAAAGAGTTAATGGCAAGCCCGAACATAAAAGGCTCACAAGAGAAGAAATAGAAAAGGAGGTGCTGGCTGGTTGGGAGCCGAAGACAAAACTTGGGCATGAAGTTGATGACGGGAAAGTAAAAAATATTGACGAGATTTTAGATAGTAAAAGGAAGATTCTTGAGCCGGAAATTGTTGACAGATTAATTTCTGTTAAATCTGATCTGCTTTTTATCGGGCAGTCAAAAGGAAAGTTTGGCGGGGGGAAAAGAAGAATATGGAGACAGACACAGAGGAAAACCAAAGAAGGAAATGTTCCTACTTTTTCAACTCTTGCAGTTATTGGCGACGGGAAAGGACATATTGGTGTTGGTGAAGGAAAATCCAAAGAGACATTGCCTGCGAGGGACAAGGCAATAAGAAAAGCTAAATTAAACATCATGAAAATTACACGGGCTTGTGCGGCGTTTGATTGTGCGTGTTCAGAATTGCATTCTATTCCATTTAAGGTTACCGGCAAACAAGGAAGTGTTAGTGTTACCCTGATTCCTGCTCCACAGGGAACTGGTTTGGTTGTCGGGGATGAATTAAAAAAAATATTAAAACTTGCGGGAATTAAAGATGTGTATAGCAGAACATCTGGAAAAAAGAGAACAACATTTAATATGATTAAAGCGTGTGTAAAAGCATTGGAGGAAACAAATAGAAAATGAGAATTGCGGTAATTAGAATAAAAGTAAATCAAAGTAAATTCAAGAATTTTCATTTGTCCGAAATTTCAGTTTCGAACAAAAGATTTTCATTAATCCGTATTCCCCATAAATTAAAGGGGGCAAATAAAAAATGAGAATAGCAGTAATACGAATTAAAGGGCAGGTTGGAATAAAAAAACCTGTGAAGGAAACTTTGGACAGACTTAGGCTTAGACGAAAATATGTTTGTGTTGTTTTTGAAAATCCTTCAAAGGAAATTTTTGGAATGATAAAGAAGATGAAAGATTTTGTTGCTTTTGGAGAGATAAGTGAAGAAACTTACAAGGAACTTGTTAAGGCAAGGGGAAAGAAAAACAAGGATACCCTAAAGGGCACGAGCGGAGAATTAAAGCCATTTTTCAGATTGCACCCGCCGAGAAAAGGAATTGAAAGCAAGAAACATTTTGGAGTTGGAAAAGGAGTTTTAGGAGATAATAAAAAAATGAATGAATTAGTAAGGAGGATGTTATAATGGGAATAGGTGGAGGAACTGGAACATCAGAAGGATATCTTCGAAGGATTAATATTGGAGATTCTTTACAAAATTTTGAAAAACCATCAAGAAGTATTTTAAGAATCATTGAGGTAAATGATAGACCTTGCTTGGTAAAGAAAGTTTCAAAGGAAGAAGCAGAAGTTTTGTATAGAGAAACAAAAGATGGAAATGTCCCTTCAAGAGGATATTTAACACTTAAAAATTATTGTTTGGAAAGTGAAAGAATATGGTCAAGAGGAATAGATGATTATCAGGAATTTGGAGAAAAATGGGATAATGAATTAAATGCTGTTGGGATAAAATGAAAATAGAAAAAGAATTAACTGATAGATGGGAAATTGGAAAGGTTCTTCCTGCATGTCATGGAACAGATTTTGGAGACTTAGAGTTAGTTGGAAAAGAAAATAACTCCCTGCAATTAGCAAGAAATCTCTATGGAGAAGATGATGAACAATTGAAAGTGATAGAAGAATATAATCCAGAAAATATAAGATTAAGTGAAAGCGGAGGATGTGTAAATTCAATAAAAGCCACAAGAACTATTACAACAATTAACCAAGATGAATACTGGGACAGAGTAAAAGTGTCTGAAGAAAAAAAGAAATATATAGAAATATTAAAACATTGGTAAAAAAATGAAAATAGAAAAA
>DAOWJK010000052.1 GCA_030640395.1 Nanobdellota archaeon
ATAAAGGGAGTGAAAATTTATTAAAACAATTAAAAACAAGATTAAAAAAATTAAAATACCTAAATGAAAAAGAATCAAAAAAAGCAGGCTCAACTCAAAAAGGAATAAAAAAAGACGACATGCAGGCGGTTATTATTGGAAGAACAAACTCTGGAAAATCTTCCCTGCTTTCAATTTTAACAAATGCCGAACCAAAAATTTCTGAAAACAAATTCACAACAACAACCCCTGTGATTGGCATGATGAATTTTGAGCAAACAAATATCCAATTGATAGAAATCCCTGCAATTGCCTCTGAACACTACGACAAGGGGCTTGTAAACACTGCAGACACAATTTTAATACTCGTCAACAAAATTGAACAAATAAAAGAAATATTTGGGAAAATAAAAAACTCTTCTGGAAAAAAAATAATTATTTTTAATAAAATAGATTTGCTCAAAGAACAAGAACAAAGAAAATTATCTGCAACTCTCCAGTCTAAAAAATATAATTTTGTTTTGATTTCTGTAAAAACAAAAGAAAATCTTGATGAATTAAAAGAAAAAATTTTCCAAAGCTTTGATAAAATAAGAATTTACACAAAAGAACCGGGAAAAGCAAAATCACCAAAACCAATAATCATGAAACCAGATTCAACACTAAAAGATGTTGCTGAAAAAATCCTAAAAGGCTTTTCAAACAAAGTCAGGGAAACAAGAATCTGGGGACCCTCATCAAAATTTCCCGGACAAAAAATCGGACTCAGGCACAAACTAAAAAATTTAGATGTTGTTGAATTTAAAACAAGATAAATTATTTAAATCATAAAATTCTAATAAGATAAAAAGAGGTAAAAAATGAAATCATTAAAAAACAAAATCATGCCCTATGTTTTAGCTACTAGTGTAGCAGTTTATTCATTTGGCTTTTCTCCCCTAACTAATCGTGCTTTTGGTTTTGGTGAAGAGATGGGGGTTATCGGAATAGAAAAAGGAAGTGAAAAGATTAGAGACCATTTAAAAAAGCGCAAGAGCAAATCATATGAAAAGTACGAGAAAGCTCATAAGTTTATGTTTGATAGTTTTGGGCTAAAAGAGCATAATAGAAAAGAAAGAGAAAAATATGAAAAAAAGAAAAAGAAAACAAAATAATATAGAAAATGGTATTAAAAGATAAATCACTTCCAACTTTTTCTTATCGGAAAAATAATTTTTTCTAAATATTCTGCAACTGCATTTTTCAAATCAGAGGGATGCAATTTACCAGACTCAAATTCCTTTTCCAAAATTTTGTAATCTTTAAAAACAATTTCCCCCCCGTATTTTTCATCTCTTTTTATTTTTATTTTTTCTTCAACAGGAAAAATAATCAATTTCAAAACTGAAAGAATCGGATTATTTTTAACATCTCCGACCTTGCAATAAGCCTTGTTCACTTTTTTTTCAATCTCTGCTCTTTTATCACGAATTGAAATAAAACTATCTGGAACAGAACTTGACATTTTCACGCCAGGTCCTTTTAACCCTGGAATAATCGGCGTGTACAGATAAACAGCTTCTGGAATTCCAACTTCCTTCCCAACATCCTGGCCCAGCATATAAATTTTTCTCTGGTCTGTTCCTGCAACAACAAAATTCACCCCCAAACTTTTCACATCCTCAATCTGCATCAGAGGATAAATAACCTGGCTGATTTTCGCATTGTCAATGTCTCTCGCAACCTGCTGCATTGCCCTCACCCCTCGGTTAATCGTGGTCTTCAAAGCCATTTTCAGCATATCTTCAATATAATCCGGCTTCCTCTGGTAACTTGTTCCTTTAACAAACTCTGCCTTCAACCCCACAGCTTTCATTCCTTTTTCCCACTGCTTCAACTGCTTGTTCACAAAATCCCAGTCCCCCTTCTGATTCAACCAAGTGTGCCAGTCAGCCAATAAAACTTTTACCTTAATTCCTGCTTTCTGCAAATCCAAAAGTTTAATGATTGTGACCAAGTGACCTAAATGAATTTCTCCCGAACACTCATATCCGCAATAAACAACTCCTTTTTTCAAAAAATCTCTAATCTTTTTTTCATTGACAATTTCAACAGTATTCCGCTTCACCAATTCAATTTTTTTATCAATATGCATTATCACACAAATAATTATTAATTATTAAATCTTTCTAACAAATGCTACTCCAAATTTTACTTGCCCTGTTCTCAGGAATAATCGCAGGAACTCTAACAGGCTTGATTCCGGGCATCCACATAAACCTTGTCGGGATTTTTTTAATTTCACTTTCTGCAACTCTCTTAAGTTCAATCCCTCCAGTTTATTTTGTCGTGTTTGTCGTCGCCATGGCAATCACCCACACTTTTATTGATTTTATTCCTTCTGTATTTCTCGGATGCCCTGATACAGATACAGAACTTTCTGTTTTGCCCGGACACGAATTGTTAAAAAAAGGCGAAGGCTATCAGGCAGTTCTTTTAACCTGTTACGGCAGCGTCCTCGCAATTTTCACTTTAATACTAATCGCATTTCCCTCAATTTTAATAATTTCAAAACTCTACAATTTCATTAAAGATTTAATTCCCTTCCTGTTAATTATTATTTCAATAATGTTAATCTCTTTAGAAAGAAAAAAATTCACTGCCCTCGGTGTTTTTCTTCTCACAGGTTTTTTAGGATGGAGTGTTCTTAATCTTGAAATCAGCCAGCCTCTTCTTCCCTTGCTTACTGGACTTTTTGGAGGTTCAATGCTTGTGATGAGCATCAAAAACAAAATCAAAATTCCCCATCAAAAACTTACAAACCCTTCAACAATAAATCCTCGTCCAATTGCAGGCGCTTTCTTAGGTTCCCTAATCGCCTCTCCTCTGTGCAGTTTTCTTCCAGGCATCGGCTCTGGCCAGGCAGCAGTAATCGGAAACACAATTTCCCGCTCTGATAAAAAAGGATTTTTAGTTCTCATCGGTGCAACAAACACTTTAGTCATGGGCTTCTCATTCATCTCACTTTACCTAATCTCAAAAACAAGAACAGGTGCAGCAGTTGCAATAAAAGAAATAATCGGCATTCCTTCCCTGCAAATCCTGATTTTAATTTTAGCAGTAGTTTTAATCTCAGGCACAATCTCTTTTTTCCTCACAAAAAATCTCGCAAAACTTTTCTCCCAAAAAATCACAAAAATAAATTACACAAAACTTTGCACAGCAACATTGATTATTTTATTTTTGGTTGTCTTTCTGGCTTCCGGACTTTTGTCAGGTGATGAAAACCCAATAAATTCAGGATTTTTTGGCTTGGGAATTTTAGCAGTTTCAACACTCACAGGAATTTACTGCATTCAAACAGGGG
>DAOWJK010000051.1 GCA_030640395.1 Nanobdellota archaeon
AATTGGAAAATATCCTGCAACACATCATTTTCAAGAGAAAGAATCAAGAGAATTATATGATGAAGCGATGGAAATAATAGCTAAATTACAGGAAACAGGTATTGGTTATTTTCGAGAATTATTCTTAACAAGATTGTTTTTTATAACTGGTCTATGGTCAAAATCTTATACCAATTCTAAATATGGAGATAAGTGGAACATAAGAGTTTATCAAAAATTAGAAGCAGAATTTATAATAAAACAAACAGAAGAATTTGTTAAAAATGCAGAAGTTGTTTATGGAGATATAATAGGATGGTAATTCTGTGTAAAAAGTAAGTTTTTATTTAGACTTTATACACAAAACCCCCCACACCAAAAACCTTTTAAATAACTAATAATTCTAAAATTTGTAAGAGAAAACAAAAGGAAAATTTATTATAAATTTCTCTAAAAATAAACAAAATGGATATGCCAGTAGATATGCAGCATCAGGTAATGGGTTATGACAGGACAGCGACGATGTTTTCGCCAGAGGGTTTGCTGCTTCAGGTAGAGTATGCTGAGAAGGCAGTCAGACTGGGAAGTGCGAGTGTTGGAATGGTTTGCTCTGACGGAGTTTTTATACTTGCTGACAAGAGAATAACAGACAGATTAATAGTCGGGAAATCCACGAACAAGATTCATGAAGTTGATTCCCATATTATTGCGAGTGTTGCGGGAATCACGGCGGACGCGAGAGTGCTGATTGACAGGGCGCAGGTTTTGGCACAGCAGCACAGAATAACTTATGACTCATCAATAGAACCTGAACTTGTTATCAAAGAAATCTCCAACATCAAACAGCAGTTCACCCAGTTCGGAGGCGCAAGACCATTCGGTGTTTTCTTAATGCTGGCAGGAATTAACAACAAGAAACCAGAGCTATTTACAAGCAGCATAACAGGGAATTATCTTTCTTATTATGCAAATGCTATTGGTGAGAATGATGATAAACTTAAAGAGAAGTTAAGAGAAAAATACAAAAAAGACCTGACAATCAGCAAGGGTGTTAAACTTGCCTTGGAAATATTCAAGGAAATTCAGGGAAAAGGTTTTGACATTAACAGGTTTGAATTAGGTTATATTGAAAATCAAGATAGTAAATTAAAAAAATTAGACGGGGAGAAAATTAGGGAGTTATAAGATGGACAAGATAGTAAGACAATTAGATGAGAATTATCAAATAAAATTTGAAAGAGGAATTATGGATGGAGTTCCTTACATTTCGACAAAACACATAGACCCTCTAGGAAATGAAGTCTGGGGCAGAATCTGTCTTAAAAAAAGGGATCTTGAAAAGTTCACAAAATTAGACGAAACAATGGAGGGGCAATACAATGACACAAACATTGGCGAGAATTAAACAGGCAGGAAAGCATTTTGAAATCGTAGTTGATTTAGATGATGCCTTGAAGTTCAAGAAGGGTGAAACACCGTCAATAGAAGCAGAAGGGGACAAGATTTTTACTGATTCAAAAAAAGGGCAGGTTGCGTCTGGTTCGGATTTGCAGGAAGCTTTTGCCACAACAGATACTAAAGAAATTGTTGAGAAGATAGTAAAAAGTGGAGAGGTGCTTGTGACACATGAGCAGAGGAGCGCTGAGCAAGAGCAAAAGTTCAGGCAGGTTGTTGATTTTTTGGTGAATAATTCTGTTGACCCTCAGACCGGGAATCCGCACACAAGCGAAAGAATTAAAAACGCTTTGAAACAATCTCATGTTAATATAAAGAATACTGCGATAGAAAACCAAATTAAAGATATTCTTTTGGAAATTAGCAAAATTATTCCAATAAAACTTGAGACAAAAAAAGTCAGGATAACTGTACCTGCGATTCACACGGGAAAAGTTTACGGAATAATAAGTCAATACAAAGACCAGGAAAAATGGCTGGACAACGGAAGTTTAGAAGTTGTTGTTGAGGTGCCGTCAGGAATAATCATGGACTTTTATGACAAATTAAATTCAGTCACTCACGGAAGTGCAATTACTGAGGAAATAAAAAATGAATAAAATGATGGAAAATATGAATGAAGAAGAAATAGCAAATTATTGCAGATCTTTATCAAGAGGGGAAGAGTATGATGACATCTTTAACATAATCAATGAAAAACCAGAAATCATAAATTATTTTACTGCAGGAGAATTAGGTAGATATATTGATAGGGCAAGAATAAAAGAAGTTGATTTAAAAAAAATTATAAAATTTAAAAAAAATATTGAAAAAGTAATTTTTGGAGAGGTAGATTAAAATGGCAAACGAAATAGATTATTGTAAAGCATGTTTGATAAGAAAAATATGCAAAGAAGATAATCCTAACTTATGTGAGCTTTATCAGAACCATTTGAAAATCCAAAAAGTAATGAAAAATTTAAGTCAAGGAGAAAGGCAAGTAATAGACACTTCTGCAAAATCACATTTAGAAGAAACTCCAAGAATGCTTGAAATGCATAGGAGGGTTGAAGAATAAAATGACAGACAGACAAATAATAATACCCGGAGAAAAGATTGTTGATAGCGGGGATTTTTTGCCGGGCGAGGGAACAGAAAAAAGAACAGATGGAATTTATGCTTTGAGATTTGGGCTTGCTGAGACATCTGGTAAATTAATCAAAGTTATTCCGCTGTCAGGAGTTTATAGTCCTCGACGGGGAAATGTGGTTATTGGCAAGGTTGAAGAGATTAATTTTAATGGATGGAGAATAAATATTAATGCTTCTGAAACTGCGTTTTTGTCTTTGATGGAAGTTCCGCGTTATGTGAATAAGGACGGGCTTGATGAGGTTATGGATATCGGGGACATGGTTATTGCCAAGGTTTGGGGGATAAACAAGCGGGGAATTGACTTGAGCATTAAGTCGCGAGGTTTAGGAAGAATAGATGAAGGAATAATTATGGAAATAAATCCGCACAAAGTTCCGAGGGTGATTGGAAAAGAAGGCAGCATGATAAGGCTGATAAAGGAAAATACAGGGTGCAGTATTACTGTGGGGCAAAATGGCTTAATCTGGATAACAGGAAATAAAGTTGAGGATGAGTTGTTTGCAAAAAAAGCTATTTTGCATGTTGCGCAAAAATGTTTTGTGAGTGGCTTGACAGAGGAAATGGAGAAATGGTTTAAGGAGGAGAAAGGAAAATGACAAAAGAATTTAAAAGACAAGATGGAAGAAAGCCAGATGAGATAAGAGAGATTAGTGCGAAGGTTGGAATTATTCCGAATGCTGACGGAAGTGCGATGTTTCAATCAGGGAAAACAATTGCAATTGCTGCGGTTTACGGACCTAAGGAGCATCATCCCCGGAACCAGAGAAATCCTGCAAGAGGAACTTTGAGATGCACTTACAACATGATGAGCTTTTCTGTGACAGACAGGATAAGACCCGGACCAAACAGGAGAAGCACTGAAATAAGCAAGATTATAGAATGGGCTTTGGAGCCGGTTGTAATGCTGGACAAATATCCGGGCTTGGTTGTTGATGTTCATATTCACATGACTCAGGCCGACGCCGGGACAAGGTGCGCAGGAATCAACGCAGCTGCAATGGCTTTGGCACACGCAGGAATTCCAATGAAAGATTTGGTTTCAAGTATTGCTGCAGGAAAACTTGACAAGACAATTGTTCTGGACCTGGACAAATATGAAGATTCTGAATTTGAGGAAGGGGAAGGTTCAACAGATATTCCAATAACTTTTACAGGCGACGGGAAATTAACACACATCCAGGTTGACGGGCATATTACAACAGAACAATTAAAACAGGCTATAAAAATGGCGAGAGAAGCAAGCAAGAAAATTTACGAGGTTCAGAAAAAGGCTTTGAAAGATAGTTTAGGAGGAGGAAAATGAAAACACCAAATATTACAAAACAAAGAATTGAAAAATATTTAGAACAAGGCAAAAGATTTGACGGCAGAAAGCTTGATGAATTTAGGGAGCTGGTTATTGAAACAGGGGTTTCAAAAAATGCCGAGGGTTCAGCGAGGGTAAAACTTGGAAAAACTGATGTTATAGTCGGGGTCAAGATGGATGTTAGCAAGCCATATGCAGATTCACAGGATAAAGGAACTATGATGGTAAATGTGGAATTGCTTCCGCTGAGTTCGCCGAGGTTTGAGAACGGGCCTCCGAAATTTCCGGCAATTGAACTTGCGAGAGTAATTGACAGGGGAATTAGAGAATGCAAGTTTATTGATTTTGAAAAGCTTTGCATCAAGAAAGGCGAGAAAGTCTGGACAGTTTTTATTGACATTTATTCTATAAATGACGACGGTAACTTGTTGGACGCAGCAGGGATTGGAGCAGTTGCTGCGTTGAAAGATGCGAAGATTCCAAAGTATGACGAGGAAAACGAACAAGTTTTGTTTGGAGAATTAACAGACAAGAGTTTGCCTGTGAAAAAGGAGTTTCCGATTTCAATTACTTTTCACAAAGTTGGGGAGAATATAATTGTTGATCCGACAAGAGAAGAAGAAGATGTTAGTGAAGCCAGGGTTACAATCGGGAGTTCAAAAGGAATTATTTCTTCAATGCAAAAAGGAGATTTAAAAGCATTAGATATTGAAGAGTTTAACAAAATTTTAGATATGCTGGAAAAAACCTGGAATGATATATTTAAAAAAATTAACAGGAATAAGATACTTGAGAGTTTATAAAATGACAGACGCAAAACAATTTACCAGATATGAAACAGCAAGAATTTTAGGAGCAAGGGCTTTGCAGATTGCAATGAATGCGCCGTTGCTGATTAAGATTAGTGACGAGGATTTGGAAAAAATTAAGTTTGATGCTTTGAAGATTGCAGAGGTTGAATTGAATTCTAATATTCTTCCTATTTCTGTTAAAAAACCTTTTCCAGAGAAAAAACAGGAAAAGTTGAAAAGAGCCAAACACATTAATCTTAGTGAAAAAAGAAAAGAAGAAATAGAAGTCAGAGACCAGGAAGAAATTGCAGAAGAAGGGGAAATCATGGCGCTTGCAAAGCCAGATGATGAGCAGGATGAAGAAGAAAAAAGTGGAGAAGATTAGTTCTTAAGATTGGTATTAATTTGAAAGTGGTTACAAGATAGGAAGGTTTTTAAAGTTTATATATCTAAAAATTATATGGTAATAGAAAAAAATCGAAAACAAATTCACATATCTACAATAAAGGTTGTTGAAGAGGGATATGTTAGATTCGTTCCTTTTCCTAGAAAAAATTCAGAAGCCCGACGAATATTAAATGAAGCTGATAAAGAAGGGAAATATCAAATAAGAAAAGATAGAAAAACAAAAGGAAAAGTTGAAAGTATTAAGTATAATAGTGATTTATTAGGTTTAGTGCCTTACAAGGTTTTTCTCGAAGAAGGTAAACCAACTTCTTTAGTGGAAAGAATGGTTTGGGAACATGAACCAAATTAGGATTATTAATTATTATATTGAAAGAAATCCTGAAATAATTTTCTTAACAAAACCATTTTAAACTCTTTTCTCTTTTTCTTTTCATGAAGATAAAAAGTGTATCTGCAAAAACTATTCTTGATTCTCGCAAAGAAAAAACAATTTTGATTTTAATTAAAACAAATGTCGGAGAGTTTTCTGCTTCAGCACCAAATGGAAAGTCAACAGGAAAACACGCGAAAAAAATTTACAAGAAAAATCTTCAGGGAGATATTGAAACAATAAAAAAATTTAGTGATTATTTTTCTGAGGAGATTTTGGAAAAATTTGATGATTTGAGAAGGATTGAAGATATTGTGGACAGGAATATTGGGGCTAACACTGTTTTTGCATTAGAGTCTGCGATTTTAAAAGCTATGGCGAGGGAACAGAAAAAACAGGTTTGGGAATTAATTAATAGTTCTACAAAAAAGTTTCCGAGGCTGGTTGGGAATTGTATTGGCGGGGGAGCACATTCTAATTCAGAGACGACACCTCCTGGTGTACCCCAAAGTATACCCAAAGAGGGCACGAGAACCTCTGACGAGGCTGCATTACGGGGCAAGCCAGATTTTCAGGAATTCTTGTTGATTCCAAAATCAAAATCTGTAAAGGAAAGTTTTGAAAAAAATAAAATAGCTAAAAAAGAGGTTGAGAAAATTTTAAAAGAAAAGGACAAAAATTTCAAGAGTAAAAAAAATGACGAAAATGCCTGGATGACTTCTTTGAATGAAAAAGAAGTTTTGGAATTGCTTATTAATAGTTCACATGACTTCCTTGCTGGGGCAAGGAAGCCTAAAATTGCTTTGGGGCTGGATGTTGCTGCTTCGAGTTTTTACAAGAGGAAAAATTACCAATACAAAAATCCGCTGCTGAAAAGAACCAGCGAGGAGCAATTTGGATATTTGAGTAATTTGATTAAGAACTTTAATTTGTTTTATGTTGAAGATGCTTTTGAAGAAAATGATTTTGAGTCGCATGCGAAACTTTTGAAGAAGTTTCCCGGTAGTTTAATTGTTGGGGATGATTTGGTTGTAACAGATTATGAAAGGCTTGAGAAAGCAATTAAAATGAAAAGTATTAATGCTGTGATTGTGAAGCCAAATCAAATTGGGAGTTTGCTTGAGGTGAAAAGAGTTTGTGAGTTGGCTAAGAAAAATAATATCAAGATAGTTTTTTCTCATAGAAGCGGGGAGACAGAAGAAAATATCTTGGCTGATTTGGCTTTTGGTTTTCAGGCTGATTTTTTTAAGTGCGGGATTGAAGGAGATGTCAGGGAAGGGAAGATAAAGAGGTTAATTGAAATTGAGAAAGGATTGAAATGAAACATTAATTAGCCCAATGGAAATACTTTTAAACTAATTTTCATCTGGTTTCTTATGACAGAAGATAAAACTCAAGAAGTTAAAGATAAAGAACTTTCTAAAAAGGCTGAAAAAATTTCTTTAGAAACTGAGCAGAAAGACTCGGAAAAAATTGCAAAGGAAAAAGCAGAAAGTTTGTCTCCTGAGGAAATTGAAAAAAAGAAAAAAGAACTTTTAGAAAAAGTAAAAAAAATTTCTAAAAAAGTTGATGTTGTTAAGACAGCGGAACTGAAAGAGCAGGTTAAGCTTAAGAAACGGGCTGACATGTTGGTTCCTCTTGAGGATTATATTAAGAATGGGATTTATCTTGGGACAAAGGTTGTGACACCGCATATGAAGCCTTTTGTTTATCGACGGAGGGCTGATGGTCTGGCGATTTTTAATACTGACTTGATTGACGAGAAATTAAAAGAGGGAATTGAATACATCTCAAAGTTTGCTCCTGAGGATGTGATTCTTGTGTGCAAAAGGCAGGCAGGATGGAAAGCAGCGAAGATGTTTTCTAAATACACAGGTATAAGAGTTTTCACGAAAAAATATCCTGCGGGAATTTTGACTAACACAACGCTTCCTGATTTTTTTGAAAACGAGCTGACAATTGTTTGTGATTCATGGCTTGATAGAAATGCTTTGCATGACACAGTTATTATTCATAAAAAAGTTTTGATGATTTGCGACACCAATAATTTTTCAACAGGAGCAAACCAGGTTGTAATTGGGAACAACAAATCTGAAAAAAGCATGGGAGTTATTTTTTATCTGCTTGCCAGAGGTTATTGCAAGGCGAGAAAGATTGAAGCAGAGATTCCTGACCTGGAAGTCTGGACTGGTGAAGAGTAATTAACCAACTATTTTTTCCATAATTGTTCAAAAATTAATTTTTGAGTAGTTGAATAATTAGAGTCATTAATTAAAACTGCTAAAGGATTTTTTTTAGATAAAAAGATTATTAGAGTGCTATCGCCAAATATATAAATAGTGGATTTAAAATCCTCTTTATATTTATGAAATTTTATTTTTCTTAATTCTTTTTTATTATTAAATTCTGAAAGCCATTTTTTTGTCCATTTGCTATCGTTTAAAAGCAATCTTATAGGAATTTTGTTTTTTACTCTTTCTTTTGCAAAGTTAGGCAAGTAATAATTCATATATTCAATAAAATCTCTTGAACTAAAACCAACAATTTCTTTATTTAATTTAAGTGCTTCAGACATAGCGACTTTTATACCTTTGTTACCTTCAAACAATTCTATTTTTGGAAGATTGATTTGATTTCCAGTTAATTTTTCTAATTCTGGTAATGCTTTTTTTAAGATTTCTTCTTTTTCTTTTAAAAGAAGGAGCAAGCTCTTGGGCTTTGTTGCCAGATATTTTTGCCCCCTTTCTTGTTTAACAGACGCTATCATTCCCTTATCTAAAAGATTTTTTATTATCTCGTAACAATATGTGCGATTTATTTTTGTTTTATCAGAAATCTCTTGTATTGATAAAGCCCCTGATTTTAACAGAATTAAATATGTTTCAGATTCTTTGTCAGACAAATTCATTGATTCAAGTGCTTTTTTTATCATACAATAAATAGATTTTTGGACTATATAAATGTTGTTAATTTAGAGACAACATAAGTTTAAATATTATTTGTTGTTGCTATTAACAGGTAAAAAAATATAAGAAATAATAAAAAATGAGACTAAAAAAATTTAATGTAGAAAGATGTCATGAACTAATTGGACTATTTGGGATAGTCTTGTGCCCTCGTGAATTCAATGCAGAAATAAAAGGAACTGAAACAATGGATGAATTAGTTGCAAAATCTGCAAGAAGCATATCTGATATGGGTTATGATCTAAAGCCAGAAAGTAATGTTAATCGTAGCAACATGCCTTATTGGATAGCCTTTAAGAATGATGCGAGAATCCCTTATAATAACCAAGTAGTTGATGAAAAAGCAGGAGTGGCTGGTTTCGTTTTGTTGTATGAGGAACCAACATCTAAGGGAATGGAGATTCATGAAGGTATTTATGGTATTAGAAAGGATGGAACTACACTGAGAGGAAGATTGATTGAGTACGATTGTAAAGGAGGACAAAATAATAATTATTTTAGACATCTTGTTGATAAAATTAAAGAAGGTGTTTTGGAATATAGCATCATAAGAAAAGATAAAGTAAATTATTTTTATGACTTAGAAAACTTATAGATTTGGATATCTCTTTAAAAAGTCAGATAAATTCTGGCTCTTTTTTATTTTTTACTAAACTTAAATCTTAAAAAACAACCAGTTCTTTTTATCCTTGCCCATTTTAGCGTTGATTAAAACATATTTGCCTTTAAGTTTTTTTCCGAAAAGTTCAAATTCAATTTTGTCTTTTCCTTTGTAAAGCAAATCATATTGTCCTGTGTCCCAGATTT
Organism: Nanobdellota archaeon; assembly: GCA_030640395.1. Lineage (GTDB taxonomy): Archaea > Nanobdellota > Nanobdellia > Pacearchaeales > GW2011-AR1 > JAGLYK01. Next base: position 9,214 of record DAOWJK010000051.1, read on the forward strand.
TTACTTTTCCTTTTCCATAACCTTGTTTAATCACTCCCTGGAATTTTGCGTATTCAAGAGAATGGTCTTCAACCTGAATTGCAAGTCTCTTGATTTTTGTTCTTGTCGGCGGGATTTTTGGGAGAGCCCAGCTTTTCAAAACTTTATTTATTTCTAAACGAAAATCCCAGTGCAGATTTCTTGCTTTGTGTTCGTGAATAGTGAAGACTGGCATAATTAGAAAAAAGATAGTTAATATAAATATGTTTTGGAAATGAAACGAAGGTGTTCTCTCTTTTCATGGGTTATAAAAGTTTAAATAGTTTCGATGCATTTAATTATTTGAATAGAAAGGGCGAAAGTCCAAGAATAGTTCTGAATAGAACCCCAACATAAGAAGGGGATTTAAGAAAGTTGTAAGGAGGTAAATATAAAAAATGTTGAGCAGAGAATTAAGAAAATTAATTCCAGAATTTGTTGAATGGATAGAACTCAATAAAATAAAATCTTTTTATCCAAAAGATGTAGCAGAGAAATTCAAATTGAATGAAGAAAGTGCGAAGCAATTATGTAGAATTGCTATGAATAAAGTTATAGAATTTAAATTGAAAAAAATGCTAGATTGGAAAATCTTAGTACTTCACTAAGAAAAAAAGTTTATCTAAGGGGGCATATTTTGCCCCTTTTTATTTTTTCAAAAATTCTCTTCCTTTTTCTGTAATTTTAACTTGATAAAAAGGTCTTCCACTTTTTGGATGTTTTTCTTTCTTTTCTATTTTAATAAATCCATATAAGGCGAGTTCATCACAATTATTTTTAATAGTATTATACCCTGTGTTTGTTTTCCTTTCCAGTTGTGCAAAAGTCAAAGAAGAAGAATTTAATAAGTTTAAAATCCTCTTTTTTATATCAAATGAGCTACGCTTAGACATACTACAATTAAATAGTAAGTTTTAAATAAGCCAACCCATAATATCATAGTAAGTAAAATGAAACATAAATTAATGATAATTTCAGCGTTAATTGTTCTTTTAGTTGGAATATCTTTCTCTTATAATTTGGGATTTAAACAAGGAGAAAAAAGTTTTAAAGAAAATGGGCTGATTATTCAAGAAGGAAATATCACTTATTATCGGCATTTTGAAAATTATTATGGCATAGACTACAGGAAGGAAATAGATAAGATTGTATTTGAAATAAAAAACCCTTGTTTATCTCTTCAAAAAATTATTGGCCAAAGCATGTTACCTTATTATGACAATGAAACAATAATCATTATTGACACTTGCTTTCCTAAAGAAAATTTACAGATTGGGGATATTATTTTGTTTGATTATGATTGGAATATGACAACGAAACTTCATCATAGAATTGTTGATATTAATTATGAAA
>DAOWJK010000004.1 GCA_030640395.1 Nanobdellota archaeon
TTGTAAAAGGTATTTTATTAAGATAATATTTAAGATAATATTTATTATTAAAGCAATTGAAACACTCTTGGCCAAAATTTTTGTTTTTTCTTTTGATTGAAAAATTGTAGTATACAAAGTTATTAAAGGCATTGTGATAATTAAAACAGATAAAAAATACAAACTTGAAACTGCCAAAAGATATTCATTGCCATAAACTGCGAAGATAAGATGTTTTCCAATAAATAAAATTCCAACTGTTGCTGGAATCGTTATGAGCATCAAGTATCTAAATGTTTTTTGAAACCCTCTTTCAAATCTTTTTTTATCTATCTGGGTGAACATTGGTAAAAGAACCCCTGATAAAGAAAATACAGAAGCAATAGTTATAATCAGGCTCAATGCTACTCTATAATATCCAATATAACTTGATTCAACAAATTTGCCCAGCATTAAGATATCTATTGCACCAAAAAAGACCAGGGAAATGCTGGCGATTCCCATAAATCCCAAATATTTGTTGATTCTTTTTTATCAATAGATTCTTTTTTCCCAATAAATAAAAATTTATTTTTTTTATATATAATTAAAATAAATAAGAACAAATGAATAAACCCTGCTAATGCGAGTGCAAAAAATAATCCTGCAACTTTAAATTCTGAAGACAAAATTAATATTGCTAAAATTGAAAAAGATATCTTTGCTGTTTGGTGCAATAATTCCAAGAAAGGTATGGGTTTTAAATTTTTTGTTGCTAAAAAAAGTTGCCCGATAAAACCTTTAAAAGATTCTGCAATAATAAACAAGCAAGAAAAAATTAATGGATAAAACAAAAGAGGTTTATTGTAAATATTATAAGATAGAAATTTTGAGAAAAGCAAAATAATTAAAATTACAAAGACAACTAAAAGAGTTTTTAATTTTAATAAATATCTAAAATAACTTCTTGCTTTTTTATTATCTCTTTTCCCTAAAGCGTCAGAGATATATCTTAAGGAAGTTTCGTTTACCCCTAAGTTTGTGAAAGTCATAAGAACAGTTATAAGAGATAACACAAGAGCGTAAACACCAAATAATTCTGGAAGCAAAAGTCTTGCAATTAAAATTGTGAAAATTAATCCTCCGAATTTATAAATCAAAGTGCCTGCTAAACTATAGCCTGAATTTTTTATTGCTATTTCTGAGAGGTTTTGATTTTCAACATTAGTTTCCATAAGAAAGTAATGAATTTGTTATTTTTAAATTTGAGTGTAAAAAGATATAAAAAGGTCAGATTATAAAAAAGAAAATGGCAGACCCGCTTTGTACACTTATGGGAATCGCAGATATAATTGCTGGCGTATTGATTCTTTTAGGGTTTGGTAATAATGTTATTGGAATTATATTTGGAATAATCATGATTGGGAAGGGAGGATTTAGTTTTTTATGACTAAAGTGTTATTAGTAGCAAGTAGTTTTGAGGATGTGCCTTGGGTCCCTGCAAGTAAAACAGATGAACTATCACATTACCCAGTTGGTTTAGCTTATTTACATTCTTATCTTGAATCCAAGAATATTAATGTAAAAACAATCTGTCTTAACAACAAACCCCATAGTTATTGCTTTAAGAAAGTCGTGGGAAGTATTGAAAATTTTTCCCCAGATTTTGTAGGTTTTCAAATATTGACTTCAAACAGAGTAAGCACTTATAGATTAATAGATTATATCCATAAAAATTATCCTAAAATTAAATTAATTGTTGGGGGGATTCATGTTACTATAATGTACAAGCAATTAATTGAAAAATATCCTTTTTTGATAGCAGTTCTTGGAGAAGGAGAAATAACTTTTATAGAATTAATTAAAGAACTTAATAAAAAAAGACCTAATCTAAACAAAATTGATGGAATTGGTTTTTATGAAAAAAATAGTGTAGCTAGAACAAAGCCAAGAGAATTAATAAAAAATCTTGACATATTGCCATTTCCAAAACATGAATTATTTTTCAAAAACCCGAAGAGATACTCAGGATGTCTTTTAACTTCAAGGGGGTGCCCGTTTAATTGCAGCTTTTGCTGTCTGAATCCTGAAGCAAAAAGAATAGTGCGGTTTAGGTCTGTAAAAAATGTTGTTGATGAAATAGAATATATGGTTAAGAAATTTCCGCAGATGACTGAAATATTTATTCATGATGATTCTTTTTTTATCAATAATAAAAGAGTTATAGAAATTTGTGATGAAATCATTCGGAGAAAAATAAAAAAAGATTTTATATGCAGCGGGAGATTTAAACCGATAAGCGAGGAATTAGTTAAAAGTTTAGAAAGAGCGAATTTCAAAAGAGTTTTGCTTGGTTTGGAAAGCGGAGATAACGGGATTTTAAAATCATGTCATAAAGGAATAACCCAAGAGGATGTAATAAAAACTTTCAAATTATTTTCAACATCTCAAATAAACCTTAAGACATTTTTAATTATTGGATTGCCTGGAGAGAATATAAACACTATTAAAGAAACCGCCAGGTTAATAAAGAAAATACAAAAAATAAAATATGTTTCTTATGGAAATTTTGCGAATTTCCTATTTGTCTATCCTGGAACAGAAGTTTATGAGATTGCAAAATCAAAAGGGGTAATTAATGACAAATTTTGGTTATCAGATAAAGAGATACCGATATATACTGCAGAAAATAGTTATGAAGAGTTAAAAAATCTTGGAGATATTCTTCAAAATAATATTTCGTTTTATAGGATATTAACACCAAAGGGGTTTAAAGCTCAATTTGAAATGATCCCTTATCTAACGAAATATATTTTTTTAAAACTAAAAGAAAAATTGGAGAACCGTAAATGAAAAAGAAAACAATTAAAATAAATTTTAAGAATTTTTGGAAAGGGTTTAATCCCAAGGATAATTATTTTACAGATATTCTTAAGAGAAAATATAAAGTAGTTTTAAGTGAAAAACCAGATTATGTTTTTTATTCGGTTTATTCAGAAGTAAAGGAAGTTAAAGATCTCTCAAAAAAAGGAGATTTGATTAGAAAAATTTCTCCAAGACTTTATGTTTTTATCAGAAAATTGTATTCAATATTGCATGAGCAAAAAAGAGATAAAACAATTGCGCCGAAAGGAGATTTTGTAAAAATATACTACAGCTCAGAACACGTAAGACCAAATATGGAAGAGTGTGATTGGGCTTTTTCATCTCATCTTGAAGAAGATATCAACCACCCGAATTATTTCAGAGTTCCGATGGATATTGTGACTAATTACCCTCTAAATAAAAAAATGAAATTACCTGTTAAAAGAAAAATAGATTTTGAAAAAATAAAAAAAGAGAAAACAAAATTTTGTAATTTTATTTATTCGCAGGATATTAATGCCAGGAATAATTTTTTCAAAAAATTGAGCAAGTACAAAAAAATAGATGCGCCAGGAAGATGCATGAATAATATGCCTCCAATAAGTCATGGTAATCCAAGAAAATCCCGGCTTTCGAATAATTGGGTGGAATCTAAATTGAATTTTATAAAAAAATACAAGTTTTCAATTGCTTTTGAAAATGTGACCAAGGACGGCTGGACAACAGAAAAGTTAACACACCCTCTTCTTGTGAACAGCATTCCTATATACATTGGAAATAAAAAAGTTGGCAGGAATATTAATACAAAGTGTTTCATTAACTGTAATGATTTTAAGAACATGAAAGAATTTATTAAGCATATAATAGAAGTTGACAATAATGATGAATTATATAGGCAGTATCTTGAACAGCCAATATTTAAAAATAAAAAAACACTTTACATTGATAATGAAAAAAAAATGTTAAAAATCTTAAGTAAAATAATTGAATCTGCAAAATGAGCAACAAAAAAATAATTGCGATGAATTTGGGAGGGATTTCAAACAGGATAAAATGCTTAATTTCTATGTGGAGATCAGGAGACTTATACAATAGAGAACTTATTTTAGAATGGAGAGAAAATCATACTTGTGGATGCAAATTCAAAGATTTATTTGAAAATGAGGTTAAAGAAATAAGCAAGGAAGAATTAAAAAAAATAAGTGGAAAGGATCTGCAGATTTTTGAAGGTGATTTTCTAACTATAAAAGATTCTTCTAAAAAATATATTGCTACAGGGACATGGAGATTTCTTTTAACCCCAAAAGAACTGGAAGAGAATAGTTTTTTGAAAGAAGAACATGAATTAAATGAAAAAGGGTTAGATTTTAATTTTTTTAATATTCCCAAAAAAATAAAAAAAGAAATTTTGAAGTATCTTAAAAAATTAAAACCTTTGAAAAGTATTCAAAAAGAAATAGATAACTTCCAAAGAAAAAATAATCTAAAGGAAATGATTGGAGTCCATATTAGGAGAGGTGATTTTTCTGACAGACCAACTAGTCCTGGAAAAGTTTCTTCTAACGAAAAGTTTATTAAAAGAATGAATGAATTACTAAAAGAAAACCCCAAAATAAAATTCTTTTTATGTACTGATTCCAAGGAAGTTGAAGAAAAGATTCAGAAAGAATTTCCAGATAAGATTTTTAAATATCCAAAAACCAGTTTTACCAGAACTGATGTTCGGGCAACCCAGGAAGGTTTAATTGATTTATTACTTTTGTCAAAAACAAAACATATCCTTGGAACTTACAGAAGCACTTTTACAGAAATGGCTTGGTGGTTTGGAGAATGCAAACCAAAAATGGAAATTATTATAGATACTAAAAAACAAAAAGAATATTTTGAAAATGTTGAAAAATCGAAAAAAGAAATCATTCCAAAAATAAAAAGAATTATCTTGAAACTTATGGGCAAGAAATTTATTTGATATTAATAGGGCACAATAATCTTTAAAAAAGAAATTAATTCTAAAAGAAAATGACTTTAGAAGATTATTCAAAAATTGCTATAGGCACAACTACATTTTATAAAAAAGGCATGCCAAATGGAGAATTAAGGGCTGGACTTGCAGAGAAAGTGATAAAGACTGCAGTTGATAGTGGTTATAAGATGATTGTTGTGGATGGCAGCCCAGAAGAGTGGTTCCCTAGATCTATTGAAGGAAGCGGGGCAATAATTCACAGAGAAACTCCTGGAGGAGGAATGGGAGGAAGTCGAAGAGAATGTATTCAATATGCTCATGATCTTGGCACTCCAGTTGTTGCATGGATGGAACCAGAAAAATTAGATTATGTTAAAGAAGTTATTAAAACTGCACAACCAATACTTGATGGAGTAGCAGATTTGGTTGTTCCAGATAGACGTATAGATTCTCCTTTTGGTCCCCAGTTACCTTCTTATCCTACTTCACAACAGCATGAAGAAGCTTTTGGAAATGATTATTGGAGAGAACTAACTGGCACAGATTTAGATGTGTGGTGTGGATCAAGAACATGGGCAAGAAATTTATCAAAACATTTCTTAAAATATGATGGGAAAAAACATTTTCATGAAGTTGATGGGAAACAAATTCCTTATGGGGACAGATGGGATTCTATCTTTATTCCTGTTATGCAAGCCATTTTAGATGGAAAGCGCGTTATTGGGATTAAAGTAGATTACACTCATCCCGCAGAACAAACTGCACTTGAAGAAGGAAATTATAAAGATACAGAAAAAAGAAGGTTTCAATTGAATAATTTGGCTCCAGCACTTATTCATTATTGGGAAACAAATTATCCTACTTCTAAACTAAGGGAAATGCGGGAAGCTGCTTGAAATAAATAAATCCAGATAATCTAATTTAGATTTCTACCACAATAATCTTTAAAAAACATTTTTAACCTATTTCTTGATGAGAAAAAAAGCGTTGATTACAGGGATTACAGGGCAGGACGGAAGCTATCTTGCAGAGTTTCTTTTGGAAAAAGGCTATGAAATTCATGGGATTGTCAGAAGATCCAGTTCATTTAATACAGAACGGATAGACCATATTTTTCAGGATCCGCATGTAAAAGACAAATCATTAATTTTGCATTATGGAGACCTTGCAGACAGCAGTTGTATGATAAAAATAATACGAGAAGTTAAGCCTGACGAAATATATAACCTTTGTGCGCAGAGCCATGTAAGAGTTAGTTTTGATATTCCAGAGTATACTTCAGATATTGTAGGTTTAGGAACATTGAGAATTTTGGAAGCTATTAAAAATTTCTCTCCTCAAACAAAATTCTACCAAGCGTCTTCAAGTGAGATGTTTGGAAAAGTCCAGGAGATTCCTCAAAAAGAAACAACGCCTTTTCATCCAAGGAGCCCTTATGCGTGCGCAAAAGTTTTTGCTTATAATATCACCAGAAACTTCAGAGAAAGTTACGGTCTTTTTGCATGTAATGGAATATTATTTAATCATGAAAGTTCACGAAGAGGCAGGACTTTTGTTACAAAAAAAATAATTGAAGGTTTGGTAAAAATAAAATACAATCTTCAGGATTGTTTATATCTTGGTAATCTTGAAGCTAAAAGAGACTGGGGGCATGCAAAAGATTATGTGGAGGCAATGTGGTTAATGCTTCAGCAAAATGAACCAGATGATTTTGTAATCTCAACCGGGGAGACGCATTCTGTACGAGAATTCTTAGAAGAATCTTTTAAAGTCATCGGAATTGATGCAGAAAGCAATGGTAAAAAAGGTTTAGAGGAAGAATACATCAGAAAAGATACAGGGGAAGTAATTGTGAAGATTGACAAAAAATATTTTCGTCCTGCAGAGGTTGATCTTTTAATTGGAGACTCTACAAAAGTTAAAGAAAAAATAGGTTGGGAGCCAAAAATAAGTTTTAGAGCATTGATTGAAGATATGGCAAAAAAAGAAGAAAAATTTGTAGAAAAAGAGTTGAATGGATTTGGAAACAAAATAATGTTGAAAGAAAATTTAAGAGATCCAAATAAAATAAAACTTATGGAAGATTCAATTGGCCAAGAAGAAATTATTGCAATTTCAGATTGTTTGAAAAGTGGAAAGTACACTCAAGGAGATGTTGTTAAAGAATTTGAAAAAAAGTTTGCAGAGTGGAACGGCTCGAAATATTCTGTTATGGTAAATAGTGGAAGCAGTGCCAACCTTCTAATGATTTCTGCACTAAAAGAAAAATTTAAATTAAAAAACAGGGACGAAATCCTAGTGCCAAATGTAACCTGGCCAACAACTGTTTATCCTATCATTCAAAATAATTTAGTTCCTGTTTTTTGCGATGTTGATGAGAGTTTCAATATTAGTCTGGATTCAATCAAAAAAATGACTGGTGAAAAAACAAGAGCGATTTTTGTAGTCCATCTTCTTGGGCAACCTTCAAGAATAAAGGAGATAGAAGAATTTTGCAAGGAAAGACACCTTCTCCTCATAGAAGATTGTTGTGAGAGTGTCGGAGCAAAATCAAACGGACTGAAAGTAGGAAACTTTGGATTAGCAGGAAGTTTTAGTTTTTATTTTGGACACCACATGACTACTATTGAAGGAGGGATGATAACTACAGATGATTTTGAACTTTATGATTTGCTGAAATCAATGAGGTCTCATGGCTGGGTTAAAGGAACAGAAAGAGAAGGGAAATATACTAATATTAAAAATGAAAATTTTGTTTTTGATGTCATGGGATATAATTTGAGAAGCACCAATCTTAATGCAGCAATTGGATTGTCTCAATTAAAAAAACTGGATAGTTTTATAGAACAAAGAAAAAAGAATCATGAATATTTTTTAACCAAAATTAAAGATTTACCGATTACTCCGCAAAAGATTAATCTGGAAGAAACCAGTTCTTTTTCATTGGGGATTCTCCTTCCAAATAAAAATTGCAGGGATTATTTATTGGAAAAATTACCTGAACAAGGAATTGAATGCAGGCCAGTTGTTACAGGAAATTTATTAAGGCAGCCTGTTTTTTTAGAAATTGATTCTAAAAAAGATGATCAAATAATGGCAGATATCATCCATGACAGGGGACTTTATCTTCCAAATAATCAGTTTATGAACAATAAAAATATAGACAAAATTATTGAAACAATAAAAGATTTATTAATATCTTCTCTGTTTAAAGAATAGGATTATACAAGGGAAGTTTTAAAAATAAGAGATTATAAGGAAAATCAAGAAGAAACAAATTCTCATAAATCACAATGGAATTAAATAATAAAAGAATATTAGTAACAGGAGGCAGGGGTTTTTTAGGGCAAGCACTTGTTCCTCTTTTAGAAAAAGAAGGTGCAGAAGTCTTTACATTTTCTTCCAAGAATTATGATTTAAGAAAAGAAGAGGATGTTAAGAAATTATTAGATGATTCAAATCCAAACATTGTTATTCATCTTGCTGTTGACGGGGGAGGAATTGGTTATATGAAAGAACATCCTGGAAGTGTTTATTACAATAATATAATGATGAACACTTTAATACAAGAACAATCTAGATTAAAAGGAGTTGAAAAATTTGTTGGTATTGGAACTGTTTGTTCTTATCCAAAATTTACTCCTGTTCCTTTTAAAGAAGAAAATTTATGGGAAGGGTATCCTGAAGAAACAAATGCTCCTTACGGACTTGCAAAGAAAATGATGATGGTTCAGAGCCAAGGTTACAGAGAGCAATACGGATTTAATGCAATACATTTAATGCCTGTAAATTTATATGGGCCTAATGATGATTTTGATTTAAAAAATAGCCATGTTGTTCCAGCTTTAATTAAAAAAATGGTTGATGCTAAAAAAGAAGGAAGAGAATCAATTGAGTTGTGGGGAACTGGAAGTGCGTCAAGAGAATTTCTTTATGTTGAAGATTGTGCAAAAGGAATTTTAATGGCTACGAAATATTATAACAAATCAGAACCAATAAATTTGGGAGCAAGTTCTGAAACTACAATTAAGGATTTGGCAGAGACAACAAAAGAATTGGTTGGTTTTAAAGGAAAAATTATTTGGGATACCAGCAAACCAGATGGGCAACCAAGAAGATGTTTGGACACCTCAAAAGCAGAAAAAGAATTTGGATTTAAAGCTCAGACAAGTTTAGATAAAGGATTAAGGAAAACAATTGAGTGGTATACTTCTCCATCACAATAATCTTTAAAAAAGACTTGTTTTTCAGTAAAATATGGATCTGAAAAAAGAAATTACATTGGCTGTTGAGAATAAACTACAACAATATTTTGACAAAAAATCTTCTCCAAAAATTGCGTTGATAACCGGCATAACAGGGCAGGACGGAAGTTATCTTGCAGAGTTTCTTTTAGACAAGGGTTATGAAGTTCATGGGATTGTCAGGAGGGCTGCAATTGAAGACCCTGCCCATAGATTAAGCAGAATTAAACATCTCTTAGATAAAATTAAATTGCATTCAGGAACATTGGAGAACTATCCACGGGTGATTGAAATATTTGAAGAGGTTCAACCAGACGAATGTTATCATTTAGCTGCGCAAAGCTTTGTTCATGAATCATTTGAAGATAGCCATTCAACATTAAATACAAATATTAACGGGACAAATTATGTATTATCTTCTCTAAAAAGAAAAGCCCCTAATTGTAAATTTTATTTTGCAGCAACTTCTGAAATGTTTGGGAAAGCGGAGGAAGTTCCTCAAACAGAAAAAACAAAATTTCATCCGCGTTCACCATATGGGATTAGTAAAGTCGCGGGATTTGATTTAACAAGGAATTATAGAGAAGCATATGGTCTTTTCGCTTGTTCAGGAATTTTATTTAATCATGAAAGCCCGAGAAGAGGTTTTGAATTTGTAACCCGAAAAATTACAAGTGGTTTAGTAAAAATAAAACTGGGATTAGAAAACTCGTTATTTTTAGGAAATTTAGATGCAAAAAGAGATTGGGGTTTTGCAGGAGATTATGTTGAAGCAATGTGGAGAATTTTACAACAAGATAAACCAGATGATTTTGTTATTGCCACTGGAGAAACACATACTGTCAGGGAATTTGTGGAAAAAGCTGCAAAAGAATTAGGGATGAAAATTGAATGGCGTGGAGAGGGAATTGATGAAAAAGGATATGATGAAAATGGGAGGGCAATAATAGAAATAAAGCCAGAGTTTTACAGGCCCGCAGAAGTTCAAACTTTATTAGGGGATGCTTCAACAGCCAGAGAAAAATTAGGCTGGAAACCTAAAACAAATTTTGATGAGTTAATTAAAATGATGGTGGAATCAGATTTAAAATCTTTGCAGAAAAGCGGATTACTTAGGGGGGAACAAGACAAGGTTGGATATTATCGCTCAAAATTATAATGTTTGTATTAATCTTTTTTGTAACCCTGACAAAAAGACAACATAGAAAGTTTTATAAAGAATTTGCTGATAAATAATTTATAATGAAAAAAGACCATAGAACAAATTTAGAAAAATTTAGAATAGAAAATGTCCCAACAGACCAATATATACAAGCTATTACTGCAATTCCTCGACCATCTCATGATTTATTTCCTTTAGTAGAAACATATAATAAAAAAGGTATTTTATTAATAGAAAGGAAAAATGAACCTGCAAAAGGAATGATTTGGCCTATTGGAGGAAGACAGCAAAGAGGTTATTACCTCAGAGATTCTTTAATTAATTTGGTAAAAGAAGAATGTGGTTTGAAAATTTATGATATTTCTTGTCTTTGTGGGGAACCTGAAGATTTATTTTGGGAGAAGGATTCTTTTGGGCATGGAAAAGGAGTTCATGATGTTTGCGTACCTTATTTTGCAAGAACAAGAGGAAATTTAAAATTAGATTTAAATCACGAAAATCCTTTGATTATCACGCCAAAAGAATTTTCAAACATAAAAGATGATTTACATTGGTATGTTCAAAAATATACGGAAAAGGCACTAAAAATAGCTTTTGATTAAATTAAACTTTAAATAAACCTTAATCTCTTAAATTTAAAAAAATCATAGATTAAAGAAATCCTGTCTAATCTGTCCATGATTGTTCTCTGATGAATTATGTCTAAAATTAAATGAAAAGCAAAACCAATTAAAATAAAATAAAAATATTTTGATATAAAAATTCCCAACAAAAATAAAATAATTAAAATTTCAATTCCATGCAAAAAATGATAAAAACCAGTATAAAATTTATTTCTTTGTTTCCAGGGCAGGAATAAAAGTTTCTTTTTATGTTCAATAAACCATTTGTAAGCATTTCTTAAACTAAAATCTTTTTTCTTGTAAACATAATATAAATAATGGTCAACATCAATTAGGAATGTGGAAAAAATTATTATTAAAAAGCCAATGAAGTTTATTTTTGGAAAAATAAAATAAAGAAA
>DAOWJK010000037.1 GCA_030640395.1 Nanobdellota archaeon
AAAGATTTTCTTTGAAAATCTTTCGGGGTACGCCCTTGGTGCGTTACTAAATCATTTTTCTGAATTGGCTTGCCTGTAAAAATAGATTTTAAATTGTCTTTTTTTATTTCAACAACAGGATGCAGTTCAGAAATAATTTCTCCTGGAATTATTATTTTTCTTAAAAGTTTTTCATTCCCTTTTTTATATTCATCAACTGCCTTCTCAAAATCATATAAATTTACACTTGGATATTTTTTATCATCTTCTTTAAATATTCCGGCTCTTACCCGGCGAAGCTCTAACATGTGCGCTCCAACCCCTAACTCCTTTCCCAAATCATTAATCAGTTTCCGAATATAAGTTCCTCCTTGAACTTCTGTTCTAAATAAAATATCTTTACTTTGACCACGCTTGGGCGAAGTACGTAAGGGCTCTTGCCCTTGCATTTCATCTTTCTCAAGCAATTCAAATTTTTTTATTTCTCTTTCTCTTTCCTGCCTTTTCACTCGCGACTTCACAGGAGGCATTTGCATAATCTTTCCAAGAAATTTTTCCTTAATTTTCTTTTCAATTTCTTTTAAAGAAACATCTTTATGAATTCTCATTACTCCAACATACTCTTTGTCTTCTCCTAAAAAATACCCAGTTAATTTGCAGGCACGATTCAATGCAATTGGCAAAACCCCTGTAACTTTTGGGTCAAGAGTTCCAAAGTGACTTGTTTTTCTTAAACTTAGTGTCTTTCTCACAAAATCAGAAACATTAAATGAAGTTGGTCCAGAAGATTTGTCAATATTTATAATTCCAAATTCTAAAAGTTCCTGTGTGGTTTTATTTTTTTTGCCTTTAGTAAACATTTTTGAAAAAAATGTTTCGGGGTACACCCTTGGGTGTGTTTTATCTAAATCCATTTTGTGTATTTCAGTTTCACAATATTTATAAATCTTTGACATTCTTATCCTTCATGTGTGGAATTATTGGGTACTGGAATCTTAAAAAAGAAGCATTTCCAATACTTCTTGAATCTTTAAAAAAATTAGAATACAGAGGCTATGATAGTTTTGGATTTGCAACTCTTTCTAACACGCAGTTATTTGTAGAAAAACAAGTGGGAAAAGTAAGTTCTGCAAAATGCCAGGAGCTGCCTGGAAAAGTAGGAATTGCCCATACAAGATGGGCAACGCACGGAAAGGTTACAGAAAAAAACACTCACCCTCACACAGACTGCTCTGGAAAAATTGCAGTTGTTCATAATGGTGTAATAGAGAATTTTCAGGAATTAAAAATCAACCTGTCCAAAAAAAATTATGAGTTTTTGAGTGAAACAGACACAGAAATACTGCCTTATTTAATTGAAGAAAATTTAAAGCAAGGAACCTTCAGGGACGCTGTTATAAAAACAGGCTCTATATTAAAAGGAAGAAACTCTTTTGTTGTTTTAAATTCTGAAACCAAAGAAATGATTGCATTCAGAAACGGCTCACCTCTTATAGTCGGGGTAGCAAAAGAAAATACAACTTCTGAAGTTTTTATTGCATCAGATATTCAGGCTTTCTTGGATAAAACAAAAAAAGTAATGTATCTCGACGACAACCAGATTGCAATTATAAAAGAAAACCCAGAGTTCTATGACGTTAAAACAAAAAAGAAAATAGAAAAGAGATTAATAGAAATTGCTTTGGATGCAGAAGAAGCTGAAAAAGGAGATTATGCTCATTACATGTTAAAGGAAATCATGGAGCAAAAAGAAACTTTAATAAGAGCGATAAATCAGGATGATAAAGATTTAATGCATGTTGCACAGGAGATCAATAATGCTAAGGGCGTGTTTTTCATCGGGTGCGGAACAGCGGCGAGGGTTTGCCACACAGCAGAATATATCTTTTCTAAAGTCGCTGACAAGCATGTGAATTTTATTCCTGCTTCAGAGTTTGAAAACTACAAGCACTTTTTGCTTCCGGAAACTTTAGTAATTGCAGTTTCGCAAAGCGGTGAAACAGCAGATGTTTTAGATGCCCTTAAAATAGCAAAACAAAAAGGTTCAAGGATAATTTCTATTGTAAATGCTCCGGAATCTTCAGTGGACAAAATTTCTGATTATGCATTTTTAATAAATGCCGGACCTGAAAAAGCAGTTGCATCAACAAAAGCAACAACATCTCAAATTGCAGTTATACTTTTGCTTGCTTATGCCTGCGCAGGAAAATTAAGAGAAGGAAACAGACTTTTAGTGGATGTTGCCGGGGAAGTTAATGATATGCTAAATCCCCGCTATGATGAGCATGTAAAAAAATTAGCAGAAAAAATTTATCAAAAAGAAAATATTTTTATCATAGGAAGAGGATTGAATTATCCAATGGCTTTGGAATCTGCAATCAAAATCATGGAAGTAAGCTATATTCATGCTCAGGGTTTTGCAGGAGGGGAATTAAAACACGGGCCAATTGCCTTAATAGAAAAAGCCACCCCTGTTATTGCTTTAGTTGCAAATGACGAGGTTAAAAATGAAATAATAAGCAATGCAATAGGGGTTAAATCAAGAGGCGCATATATAATTGGAGTAGCGCCGGAAAACAACCAGGTTTTTGATTATTGGATAAAAACTCCTGATGTTGAAGAAGTCGCATCATCAATAGTTAACCTGATACCAATGCAACTTTTAGCATATCATCTCGGAATATTAAAAGACCATGATGTTGATTATCCTCGGTCTTTAGCAAAATCAGTGACTGTTAAATAATTAAACTTCCCCTCTTAAATATTTTTTCCTTTTTTCCTCGTCAAACCTCTCAATAGCATAACGCAACATTGTTCTTGGCATATATTTATAATGCTCTCTTAAAAAATTTTCTAATATTTCTTGCTCTTGTTTCCCAACTTCCCTTAACATCCATCCAACTGCCTTGTGAATTAAATCATGGTTGTCTTTAAGCAATAATTCTGAAATTGCCAGAGCATCTTTAAATTCTCCTTTTTTTATAAAAGCATAAGTAGAAATAATTGCAATTCTTTTTTCCCAAAGATTTTCTGACTGAACCAATTCATACAAGACATTTTTTTTCTTGTCCAGTAAAAAATCTCCCACAATATTCGGCGCACTTAAATCAACCAAATCCCAGTTGTTTATGTTCTTTGTATTCTCCAGATAAAAATTAAAAATATTTCCTTTATTTTCTTCATCAGATTTTTTATACTTGTCAATTAATATAAATAAAGCAACTGACCTGTAATCATGTATTTTACTTTTTAACAATTCTTTAATCTTTGGCAGGCCCAATCCAGAATATTTTTTCGCAATGCTTCTTTGAACAGGAACTTTTATCCCAAGAAAAACATCCCCCTCGCCATACTCTCCTTCACCTGTTTTAAAAAATTTCTGAAGAATTTCTGCCTGCTCAGGATTTCTTGCTTCTTCAAGTTCTTTAATTAATTTGTTTAGCATATTATAGTCCAATAATTTTTACTTTTGAGTAATTTTTAAATATTTCTTCTTTATTTTTTATTCTTTCTTTTAATGTAAAAACATAGATTTCATCAAATCCTAAATAATATGTTTTGACTAATTTGTCTGCATTAACATGACAAAAAATATCATTAATATAAAGAAAGGGCATTTTGATATGCACTTTATTATTGTTCAATTTTTCTTTTAATTTTTCCTTTTTTTCTTCTAAAACTTTTTTGACAATCTCATTTTCTTTTGAAGATTTAATAATTCTTCCGTGTTTCCCAAAATTAATTTTATAACCATGTTTTATTAAAGCTTTATTTATTTGAGTTCCTGCCCCACAAATAACAACAATTTTATTCTCTTTGGATTTTTTATTAACAAAATCTAAAAATACTCTATTTGTATTCACATCTCCTGAAACTTTTATTAATATTTTTTTCATAATTATTTAAGAAATCTTTAATTTAAAAAGTTATTAGGTTTCTTTTATTTCTCCAAAGCTTTTCTAACTGGCTGAGTTTTCTGCTTTTTTATTCCGCCAACCTCGTGCTTCATTCTCTTTGCAGCCTCTTTCCCTCTTTGTTTTCCAGCCTCGGCAACTGCTGATGTTTTTTCTTTTTCTTCTTTCTTTTTCCCTTCATCTGGTTTTTCAACTTTAGCCTCACTAACTTTCTTGCCCCGTAATTCCGTACTTTGGGGTACACCAGGAGGTGCTGCCTTCTCTTGCTTTTTCTTTTTCCCAACTTCTTCAGCAGCTTTGCTTAACTTTTCTTCCCTCAATTTCTTAAACTTTAATTTATCAGGATAATCAACAAGCTCAACTTTCACAATATCCCCTTCTTTTACCGCCTTAACTTTAATTTTCACAGGCGGCTTTTTAATTCCCCTAAACCACATCTGTTCATTTAAATATTTGTCAATCTTAATTTTTTTCAAGTCTTTGTCTCTAATTTTCATATGTCGAACTAAAAACTCCTTGATTGTTTTGATTGCCTTCGGAGTTTTTTTGTAACAAGCCACAGCTCTGCCTCTTGCTCTAAGTGGAATAATATATTCTCTTTCTAATTTCTCTATTTTAGTTTCTGTTTTTTTCGCCATTTCTTAATTATCCAAAATGCGACTTTCTCTGCCGCCTGGGTTTAATATGTAATTTAGTTCTTCTCCAAGAACGCCTGTGTTTTGTCATAGCAGACGGATGAACTCTTTTGCCCATGCCATATTTTCTAAGCACAGCCCAGACAGGCGCCCAGTTTGTCTTTCGCGCTTCTTTCGCAAGTTTTGTTTTTTTAGCTTGATTTTTAATACCCATGCGAGGACACCTGCGGTTTCCTTCGCTTAACCTTCCCTTTTTGTTCAGGTGTGCGACTTTTTATATCACTCAAGGAAAGTCGCGTGCAAACCGCGTTTAATTTAATTATTTGAATTTTCATTTCACTGCCTCCATAAATTCTTTACCCTTTTGAGTTAACTGCCGTCCGGGTTTTTTACTTCTGACACCTTTTATAACTTTTGCAATTTCTGTAAAGCCCGCAGCATCTGCCTGCTGAAGAATTGTTCTAATTATTTTTCCGCCTGCTTTTTTAAATTTCTCTGGCCGCATCCCTCTATTTTTCTTACTCCCATACTTTGTCCTCAGCCGATTTACTCCGACAATATTTTTTTTGTAAACCTGCTTTAAAATACTCGCAGCCCTCTTGTGCCAAAAATCAAGGTCGTCAATTGGTCTCTCTTTCGCAGGACTTGACTTCACAAACCCCGCCCACTCTGGCTCTTTAAACTCAGCCACTTTTTTCAGCGCCTCAGCTAATTTCAAATTATATTCTTGTGCAGGTAATTCAAATATTGAACTCATCTTATGACCATCCCTCTCGGAATTAGACTGGTTAAAAACCATTTAGTCTGAAAATAAAGAATAATTTGGGTTTATAATATTTTCGTTTGGAAAATGTTATAGTGAAAATCTTTGATTTATTCTATAAAACTTATCTTCTCGCCTTTCGCCACCGTTTCAAAACAATTGTATAACCAATATTTCGTGCAGTATAATTTTCCCCCAACTTTTCAAGAATCTCTTTAGAAATCTTTTTCAGTTCTGTCCTGTCACGACAGCAACTTTTCAAAACTGAAACTTTCACATTTTCAAATTTTTTAAAATGGTCCTGCAAAGTTTTCAAAAAATTTTCAGTCAAACCTTGTTTTCCTAATTGTATGTTTGCTACTGGCATTTTTGTTTTTTTCTAAATTTTTTTAATTGTTCTTTCCAGATTTTCTTTTCCCGAGGAGTTGCTTTTCTAATTAGATGAACATAATCAGAAGTTTTTAATCTTTCAACTTTTAATGGTTTAATTGATTCTTTAGAAATCCATTGCCAATTATCAATCTGTTCAAATGTTTTTGAAGATAATTTATAGAGGTAAAAGTATTTTTGTTTAGGCCAACCATTAAATATGGTTCCTATTACTTTTCCCTTTGGGAAGTTTAATCTAGAACCCCTTACCCCTTTTTGGTGCAAAATAGCCATGACAATAGACCTATCTTTAATATTTGTTGCATAAATTCCAATTTGTCTCTCTTCTTTATTTTTTATTGAAAATGCTTGCTTAGAAATTAATTTATTTTTTTTAATCAAATTTCCATGCCAAAGATATTTCGGTTTCACTTTCCCCATTTTTTCAAAAACTCCTGAATTTCTTCTTTTTTTATTTTTATTTTTTTAATTTTCTTCACACCAAATGTTCCTGTTTTCATTCCAAAACTTTTGTGTATATCTTTTCCCTTGAACCTGTGCACAATTATATCTGACTTATTTTTCTTCCAGTCTTTGCTATATGCCGCACAAAATATTGCAGCATCTTTGACATCACCTTTTCTCGTCCTGCCTTTAATATTCACAAATCCGCTTCCAACAGCGTCAGTGTGAAAAACTTCTTCATTTTTTCCAACTTGTGAAATAAGTTCCTCGTTGTTCGCAGCATTTCTGCCGCCAAAAATCATGGTTCCTCTGTCTGTGATTATTTCTCTGAATTTCATCTCCCCCACATCCTCAATGCTTCTTCCAACTCAACATGCGTCTTTGCATATTCTTTTAAAGAAATTTTTTTCATAACAGCATCAACTGCCTGACGCATTGCAATAGCCCCTGCTTCTGTCCCAAATTTATGCCCATGTATTCCGCCGCCTGCCTGAATCACTAAATCCTTCCCAAGATTTTTAATCAAGAATGGAACATGCCCAGGATGCAACCCTCCAGATGAAACACCTAAAACAGGTTTAATGTTTTCCCATTTTTGTTCTAATCTTTTTTTAGTTGCTTTAACATCTTTCATACTCATCTCTTCAGACAACTCCTCTATCTCTTTTATTTTCCCTTCTAATTTCCCAATTCCTGTTCCAATATGAATCTGGTCAACCCCAATCAGCCTCGCAAAATCTGCAATAACCATCATTGAAATTCCGTGCTCAGGATTCCTGTCAAAAGCAGCATGCATTGCCCGATGCGCATGAATCGCCATCTTGAAATTCGCCTCCCGCAAAGTCTGCAAAGCTGCCCAGCCAGAAGTCAAAATATCAATCATCACATACTTGCCCCCCTGCTTTTCAACCAACTGCGCCCGTTTAATCATCTCTTTTGTTTCTGCAGTAACATTAACAAGATACGCTTTCTTCTCCCCGGTTTCTTTCTCTGCCTTGTCAGCCATCTCCAAAGTCTTGCTCAGCCTTTTTTCAAAACTATTAAACTTCTGAGACGCCAGATTCTCGTCGTCCTTCACAATATCGCAGCCCCCTTTCCACGACTCATAAGCACTCTGCGCATGCTCCGCTTCATTCAACCCCAGCTTCGGTTTTATAATTGTCCCAACCAACGGCCTTGACTTAACCCTCAGCATTTTTCTCACACCTTCAATCCCATATTTTGGTCCAGCAAAACTTTTCAAAATTGACTTTGGAAAACTCACATCTTCCAGCCGAATTGACCTGACTGCTTTCATGCCCATGATATTCCCTGCTATCGACGACAAAATATTCGGAACATTATCTTTCTCAAACAAGTCCTGAGGATAAGCAATCTTCACCCAATTACCTCTAATCGAAAAAACCTTTGCCTTTAACTTTTCAACATAGTCTGTTTTTCCTTTTGCAACTTTTGTCCATGTCCCAACACTTGACTCAAGTGCAACTGTATTCGCTGCTTTTTCCAAAGAAATTTTATTTGGCATAATTTTAAACAAACAAATCAAATCATTCTTCGGTTTATATTTCAGGTTTATGAATTCAAATTTTTGAGTTTTCATTTTTTAATCTTTGTTCAACATTATAATAACACTCTCCATCTTTTCTATAAAGATTTTGATATATTCTTGGAAGTTCTTTTTTACTATCCATAAATTCTGCATCATCCTGTTTAATTAATTGTTCCATTTCATTTATTGTGAATTTAAGTTCAAACATTTTACAATTTCTTAATTATCTTCTCAACAACAGGCAAGACTTTCTTAAATATCTTTTCATGCCCCTTTGCATTTGGATGAAGCCCGTCAAACAGATCTTCTTTGATATCTAAAACATTTTGCATTGGGATAAAAGTTATGCTGTGTTTTTTGCAGAACTCTTCTAAGGCACCATCGTATTTCTTAATTTCCTGGTTTGAATAACACTCTTTGCCTGTTTTTCCGTTCCAAGGCATTAATTTTGATTCTTCAACATTCGTTAAACCGACAAATAAGATTTTGTCTGTATATTTTTTAGTTACAGAAAATAATTTATCTAAGTTCCCTTTGAAATCTTCCTTAGCGACTAAATGTTTCTTTTTATTATTTATATAAAATAAAGAATCATTAATTCCTATAGCAAAAATTACAACTTTTGGCCCAATAGCCTCTAATTCAATATCAATTCTTTTTGAGAGCCATTCAGAAGTATCTCCTGAAACTCCTCGATTATAAACTAAATATTTAATTCCTTCTTTCTTTTCAATTTCCTTCCTTAAGCGATTAATCCACCCTAACTTTTCATGATCCCAGGCCCCCCATGTAATGCTCCCTCCAAAAATACTTATTGAGGTCATAATAATCTCCCCACTTTACTTCCTCCCCCAACATCCTCAACACTAAAACCTTTTTTCTTAATCTCATCTCTCAATTCATCTGCTTTTTTAAAATCTCGTTTCTTCCGGGCATCTTCTCTTTCTCTAACAAGTTTTTTTATTTCTTCAGGAATTTTAATTTTTTCCTTCTTCAACAAATCCAATCCAAAAACTTCATCTATTTTTTTTATTGTCTGAATCTTTCCAACAGATTTTTCATCACGAACCAATTTCCATAAAACCTGCAAAGCCCGGGGAGTATTCAAATCATCATCCATGGCATTTTCAAATTCTTTAAGATATTCCCTGTTTATTTTTTTATCGTCTTTTAATTCTGAGATTATATTTTTCAATCTTTCAAGAGTTTTTTTAGACGCCTTTAAATTTTTCCAGCTAAAATTAAATTTTTGCCTGTAAGTTTTTGTCAGATAAAAATATCTCAAATCAAGAGGAGAAAATCCCTTGTCAGTTATGTCTTTTAATTTGTAAAAATTTTTCAAGGACTTTGACATCTTTCTCCCGTCGACTAAAACCCATTCATTATGAAGCCAGTATTTTACAAACGTTTTTTCATTCGCAGCCTCACTTTGCGCAATCTCATTTTCATGGTGAGGAAAAACCAAATCTACTCCCCCGGCATGAATATCAAAAGTTTCCCCCAGATATTTACATGACATTGCTGAACATTCAATATGCCAGCCAGGCCGTCCTTTTCCCAGTTCTGTTTCCCAAAAAACATCCCCGTCAGATTTGTCCCAGAATTTCCACAAGGCAAAATCATGCGCATCTTCTTTGTCATACTCATCATGAGCAACTCTTTTACCAGCCCCGATTTTCAGTTCTTTTAATTTTATCCTCGAAAGTTTTCCGTAATCTTTAAATTTTTTAATGGAAAAATAAATTCCGTCTTCAGCTTTGTAAGCAATTCTTTTTTCCAACAAATTTTTAACAAGCACGACCATTTCTTTAATATGTTCTGTTGCCTTTGGCATTACTTCCGGCATTTCAATATTCATTGCCTTAATGTCATCTAAAAAAAATTTTTCATATTTCAATGTCAATTTTTTCAAAGAAATTTTTTCTTCCATGCTTTTTTTAATTGTCTTGTCGTCAACATCTGTAATATTCATGACATGCTTTACTTTGTAGCCTTTGTATTTTAAATAACGTTTTAGAATATCAGTAAAAATGTAACTTCTAAGGTTTCCAATGTGAGCATAGTTATATACAGTTGGTCCACAACTA
>DAOWJK010000054.1 GCA_030640395.1 Nanobdellota archaeon
AAAAACAAATAAGGGTTTAGTTATTATAACAGGTTGTGCTCATCCTGGTTTAGAAAATATTATTGATAAAGCAAAGCAATTTGGAAAAATTTATGGTATAATTGGAGGTTTTCATGGATTTTCAAAATTAGAAAAACTTAAGGGGATTGAATTAATTGCTCCTTGTCATTGCACGCAATTTAAACAAAAAATAAAACAAAAATATCCTAAACAATTTAAAGAAATAAAGGCAGGAAATGTGATAAATTTAAAATGAAAATAGCAGTTACAGGCGGGAAAGGTGGAACAGGAAAATCTACTGTAGCCAGTTCTCTTGCTATGGAATTTGCAGGAAGTAAAAAAACAATGCTTGTAGACGCTGATGTTGAATGTCCAAATGATCATCTTCTTCTTTCTGTAAAAAGAAAAAAATACTGCAATGTTTATCAGCCAATTCCTAAATGGGATTTTAGCAAATGCACAAAATGCGGCAAGTGTGCAAGTATCTGCAAGCAAAATGCTATTGTTTTTGTTGAGGGCAAATATCCTGCTTTTGTGAAAGAGGTTTGTATTGGCTGCAAGGCTTGTATGGTTGCGTGCCCGACCCAGGCAATTTCTATGTCAAAAAAACAAATTGGCACAATTTATATTGGAAAAAATTATAATATAGATTTAATTACAGGGGAGCTTAAATTAGGTGAATTAGCTTCTGGTGAAATTGTGGCAGAACTTAGAAAACATGCTGATGAAATTAATGAAAAATTAAAACAAGAAATAGTGATAATAGATTCTGCTGCCGGAATCGGATGCCCTGTTATTGCTTCTTTAGTCGGGACAGATTATATCGTCGGTGTAACAGAACCTACACCGTCGGCATTGCATGATTTAAAAAGAGTTTTGTATTTAGCAAATCATTTTAAAATTAAACACGGAATTGTAATAAATAAATTTGATTTAGAAAAAAGTTTTTGCAAAAAAATAGAAAATTTTGCACAAAAGAATAAAATTCCTATTATTGGAAAAATTCCTTATAGAAAAGATTTTATTGATTCAATGATAAAAATGAAGCCTGTTGTTGAGATAAATCCAGAATATAAAAAAGTGTTTGAGAGGATAATAAAACAAATAAATTAATGGAGGTTAAAAATGAAAACAGCTATAGCATCTGAAGGAAAGGATATTGATTCGGAAATAAGTCCAAGAGGCGGGAGAGCCCCTTATTATCTTATTTTTGAAGACAACAAACTTGTAGAAACCATAAAAAATCCTTTTGCAACAGGTTCTGGCGGAGCAGGTTGGTCAGTAGCCCATCTGCTGTCAAATAAAAAAGTTGATTTGGTAATTGCAGACAAAATAGGACCAAATATGCAAACTGCCCTAAAAGAAAAAGAAATAAAGTTTAAAGAAGAAACTGGGAAAAAAGTTAAAGAGATTATTAAATAATTTAGCAAATGAAGAACCCCAAACTTTTTAAATTAAATTATTCTTCAAAATTCTATGAAAACAATTTTTATTCACCAAAAAAATTTTTGGGGTTATTTTAAATGAAACGTTCAAGCCGTAGATGGAAAAAAAAGCGCCAGATGCGTTGGAAATGGCAGCGTAAAAGACTTAGGAAAGAAAAGCACAAAAGGAAATTAAGACGTGCTAGAAGTAAATAAACTTGAATAATTCTAAACGAAACATTTATATAGTGTTGTCATTTTTAAATAACACTTAAAATGGTTATCACAAACATAAAAGATTATTTAAAAATTCTTCTTGAAGAAGAAACCTCAAATAGAAGTTTTGATTTTACTGAAAGAGAAATTCAATTTATGGAAAAGGTAAAAGTTGATGTCAATAAAAGAGACAAGGGTCTTGTTAATAATTTAAATCCTTCAAAAAATTATTGTGTTGTAACCATAGGTTCTTCGCATGTTCCTTTTGCTGTTAATAAATTACAGAAAATTGGCTATAAAGCGCAAATATTTCTGCCAACAACTAAACATACACCTATGGGTGTTTTTAATTATGGAAAAATTAAAGATGAACTTTTAGAGGGCTTTGAAAGAACACAATATTCTGAGAAAGAAAGCATGGTTATAGCTGATAAACATTTAATGATTTATAGTCTGGAAGGAATTCTTAAAAAGCCTGAAGAACTTTTAAAAAAGAATGTCAAAGAAATAAGTATTTGTTTGGAGCATTCAAGACCGGGAAATGAGGAAAGATTTCTTTTTAAAAATGGAAAACACTGTTTCCATATTTACGATGAGTTAAAAGATTATGCTGTTGAATGTAGAAAAAAGGGAGTGAATTTAGAATTAATAGGACTAGAATGCCGGGAACTCAAGAAAGAGATTTGTTGATTTTAAAAGAATTTAATCAACCACAGAAATCTTTATTAATGAATAAGTATTGAATTAATTATGAATAGGTTAAAGTATTTTAATCTTGGTTTTAGAGCAGAAAGTAGTAGAATAGAGTTAGAAAAATTAAGAAGAGGAGAAAATTATAATCCAGAAATGTTAAAAGATGCTGTTCAATTAATAAAAAGTTGTCAAGAAGTGTGGGAAGAGAAAAAGACAATGTATGAATCAGAAGAAGTAACAGCTTGCCGTAATGTGCTTTTAGGAGATTTTATGATTTTAGCAAGAGGTTCTCAACCACAGGGAATAGAAATTTATTACGGAAGAGAAGCAATAATAAAAAAGACAAGTAATTTGGTTAATTCAGTATTAAGAGGGGAAATTTTGAAAAAAGATTTAGAATTAGGAATTAGATTTTTTGATAATTTCTCTAAAGAATGCCTCTCACTAGCTCAACCTTGTTATAGATATTACTAATTCTTTTTTATTACAACAATATTTATTAACTAGCTATTTTTTAGATTAATTATGATCTCGGAAATCTGGACAGAAAAATACCGCCCCTCTCAATTCTCAGAGCTCATCGGGCAGGATAATATTGTAAAAAGAATTGAATCCCTGACAAACTCATTAAATATCCCTCACTTATTATTCGCAGGACCAGCAGGAACAGGAAAATCAACTTTGGCATTAATTGTTGTAAAAGAACTTTTCAAAAACAATTGGAAGGAAAATTATCTTGAATTAAATGCTTCTGATGAAAGGGGCATTAATGTTGTTCGTGAAAAAGTAAAAAACTTTGCGAGGACAAAATCATTAGGAGATGTGTCGTTCAAAGTAATCTTCTTAGACGAGGCAGACGCTCTGACACCTGAAGCACAGCAGGCACTCAGAAGAACCATGGAGAATTATTCGGCAACCTGCAGGTTTATTCTGTCCTGCAACTACTCAAGCAAGATTATAGACCCAATCCAGTCAAGGTGTGCGATTTTCAGGTTCAAGCTTTTGGAAAAAAAAGACATTGAACAGGTAATTCAAAAAATCATTCAAAAAGAAAACTTAACAATAACTCCTGGAGCAATAGAAATCCTCTACGAAGGCAGCGAAGGCGACTGCAGAAGGTGCATTAATCTTCTTCAATCAACAGCGACAATTTCCCCCTCAATAACTTCTGAACTCCTCTCAACAATAATCTCAAGTGCAAAACCAAAAGATATCAAGGTTGTTTTGGAATACGCACTCTCCGGCGATTTTCAAAAATCACGGGAAAAACTTTTAGATGTCATGCTAAAAGAATCAATTTCAGGACAGGATGTAATCAAGGCAATTCAAAAAGAAATCTGGAATCTTCCAGTTGAACCAGAAATAAAAGTCAAGCTCACAGAAAAAACAGGCGAAACAGAATTCAGAATTGTCGAGGGCTCAGACCCATTTATTCAACTTCAATCTCTCTTAGCAAGTTTTGTCCTTGCAGGGTTAGGTAAATGAAAAAATGGAAGAATTAACCAAAAGCGAAGAAAAGAATCAACAAGAAAATCCTAAAAAAGATTTTTGGGGGGAACGACATAGAGAGACAATTAAAAATCAAATTACACTTGGGATTTATGATGATTGGTATAAACCTGTTCGAGAACATAATTATAAATTATAAAATTGATTTATATAAAAAAATTGAGGGAGAGAGAAGAATTATACAAACAAAATAAAAAATGAAAATTATGATTTTATGTAGTAAACACTTTTATCATAAGATCCCTGAAATTAAAAAATATTTAGAGAAAAAAGGCCATCAATTAAAAATGCCTAATTCTTATGACAATCCACTTAAAGAAAACGAAATGAAATCGTTAAGTCAAAAAGACCACATAAAATGGAAAGGAAACATGATGCGAACAGATGAAAAAAATATCTCGCCTCAAGATGCGGTTCTTGTATTAAATTTGGAAAAGAAAGGAATCCAAAATTATATCGGGGGAGCTACCTTTCTTGAAATTTATATGGCTTGGAATATGAATAAAAAAATATTCTTATACAACCCTCCTCCAAATTGTAGTTTCACAGATGAGTTAATAGGCATTAATCCAATTATATTAAATCAAGATTTAACAAAAATTTAAAATGACAGAATTTAACATGCAATTTCCATCTCGGATTGCGAACGATACCGGGAGTTTCCTTCATTGGACAGAAAAACACCGCCCTCAAAAATTTGAAGAAATTAAAGCTCAGGACACTGCGTTACAACAAATAAAAAAATTTATTGAGGAATTTAATTTAGGAAAACTAACGAAAAAATCAAAAAAAGCACTGGTTCTCCACGGACCTCCTGGAACAGGCAAAACAACAATCGCGCATGTAATTGCAAAAGAAACCAACTCAGAAATTTTTGAATTAAATGCTTCAGATTTCAGAAACAAGGCAAAAATTCAGGAAATCCTAAAACCCGCAATTGAGCAAAAATCATTAATTAAAAAAAACAAAATAATTTTGGTGGATGAAGCCGACGGAATAAGCGGATATTATGACAGGGGAGGAATAAAAGAATTGCTGGATTTAATCACATACTCTCAATATCCTGTCATAATCACTGCAAACGATATATGGGCAAAAAAACTAAGAAATCTCAGAACAAAATCAGAACTCATCCAGATAAATGAAATCAACTACAATATAATAAAAGAAGTCTTATTTGAAATATTAAAAAAAGAAAACTTATTTCTGGAATACGACCTTGTCACAAAAATTGCAGTCAATGCAAAAGGGGATTTGAGAGCCGCAATAAATGATTTGCAGACATTTTCAAAAACAAAAGATATCTCCGCAGCAATAGACCAGCGAAATAAAGAACAAAGCATCTTTGATGTGTTAAAAAAAGTGTTCAAAACAAAACCCACAAATGATTTATTGGGGGAATATGATTCTGTGCACATGTCAATTGACGAGATAATTTTATGGGTGGAGGAAAACATTCCCGCCGAATACCAGGGAGAAGAACTTGCAAAAGCCTACGAAGCCCTGAGCAAAGTTGACTTATTCAAGGGAAGAATCTACAAACAGCAATACTGGAGATTTTTAGTTTACGAAAATATTTTTCTTAGTTATGGAATTTCTGCTGCAAAAAAAACAGTCAAAACAAATTTCACAAATTACAAAAAACCCACAAGGATTTTGAAAATCTGGCTCAACAATCAGAGAACAGCGAAGAGGAAATCAATAGCACAAAAATACGCACAATTAGTTCATGTGGGGGGAAAAAGAGCAATGCAGGAATTTCCAATCATAAAGCAAATTATAAGATCAAATTCAAAAATTCAAAAAGAATTGAGATTGAATGAAGAAGAAGTTGAGTATTTAAATAAATTTTAATTTCTTTCAGCCAAATCTTTAGCAATCAGTTCTGCTTGTTTTTGATAGTGATTTCCATTTCCAAAAAGCTTTTTTTCAGACTGTTTCTTTTTAGGCATATAAAGCATTAATTCTTCCTTGCTAATTCTTCCTTGTTTAAGAAGTTTTTTAAGAAATTTATCTAAAAGTTTAATCTGATATTTTCTTAAAATATTCATTTTAATTTGTTTTCCAGCAGTCTTTTTAATCCTGTTAATATCTTTCATTAAACTTGAATGTATTTTTGAAGATTCTGTTTTTGTTTTCATTTTAAACATTGCCTACATAAACATATTTTAAATATTTCTTTCCAATTTCTTCTGCTTGTTCCAAAGTTTTAATTGGTGTAATTGGTTTGTTCAGCATTTTATATGCAGGAAAAAATCGGGAGATGTGCCACGGAATATTTTTGTTAACAGATGCAATAAACTTTGCAATTTTTTCCAACTCTTGTTTTGAATCATTCTCACCTGGAATAATTAATGTTGTAATTTCAATATGAATTTTCTTTTTATATGCTCTTTTTATTGTCTCTAAAACAGGTTGTAATCTTGCCTTGCAAATCTTTATATAGAACTCATCATTAAAAGATTTTAAATCAATATTCATAGCGTCGATATAAGGAGAGATATAATTCAGACACTCTTTTGTCATATAACCATTTGTAACTAAAATGTTTTTCAGGTTTTTTTGTTTTGCTAATTTTGCTGTGTCATGAGCAAACTCAATAAAAATTGTCGGCTCATTATAAGTGTAAGCAATTGATTTGCATTTATTTTTTATTGCTTCATCAACAATTTGTTCAGGAGATATTTCTTCTCCTAAAATTTTTCCATAAAATTCTTTAAACTGAGAAATGTTATAATTCTGGCAAAAACTGCATCTAAAATTACATCCAACTGTTCCTATAGAATAAGCATAAGTTCCTGGCAAAAAATGATATAATGGTTTTTTCTCAATCGGGTCAATCTGTTTTGCCATAACCTTTCCATAAACTAATAAATACAATTTTCCGTCGATGTTTTTTCTTACACCACAAATTCCAGTATTGTTAGGAGAAATTAAACATCTATGAGAGCAAGCTGAACACCGGACATTTTTATCTTTTAGTTTTTTGTAAAGTGTGCATTCTTTTTTCATAATATTAATAAACATGTATTCATTAAATAATTTATGGAATGGTATCCTCAAAACCCAGAAGAATTAAATAAAGTTGTAGAAGAATTTTTGTTTCAAAAGACAGAATTTAAAGGTGACATACATGGTTTGATTGTCCCTCACGCAGGTTATGAATTTTCTGGAGCAATTGCAGGAAAAGCTTTTTCTTTGTTAAAGAATAACAAAATAAACAAAGCAGTTATTTTAGGACCTTCGCATTATCTTGGTTTTCAGGGAATCAAAGCATTAAAAAAAATCAATACTCCTTTTGGAAAAATAAAAATTTTGAAAAATGATTTTGAAAAATTAAAGTATGAGCACTCTGTTGAAAATCAAATCCCTTTTTTACAAAAATTAAATCCAAATATCGAAGTCTTGCCGTTGGTTGTCGGAGAGATTTCCAATAAAGAGTCAGAAGAAATTGCTAAAAAAATTTTAAACCTCAACGCTGTTTATATTTTCTCAACAGACCTTTCACATTTCCTGCCTTATGAACAAGCTGTTAAAACAGATAAACAAACAATAAAAATAATTGAAGATTTAAAAAAATTTGAGCATATTAATGCTTGCGGGAAATTTCCATTATTAATCATGATTCATTTATGCAAGTTAAAAAATTGGAAACCAAAATTAATTGAATATAAAAATTCAGGAGATATTATTGGAGATAAAAATTCTGTAGTAGGTTATGCAGGGTTTTGGTTTTGAAACAAGAAGTGATGAAGAAGTTGAGTATTTGGAGAAATAAAAGATTAACTCAATTGTGGGGTAGTGCATCCTGTTAATTCACCTAAAGCTTCCAAAGTTCTCCCACCTTCGTAAAGCTCACCATTCAATTGAATTTCTGGAACATAACCTGTTTGAGTTTCTTCATTACATCTTTCCCTATTTTTTCCACATTCAACAAAAACAGAACTCGCAACATCATATCCCCCTAAAAGAGAAACTAAAGCTCTACAAGCAGGACAAGTATCAGAACCATAAATAACCATCCCATTATCTGCAAGACAATCATTAAACGCACTTAATTCTTGTAATTCATCTTCAGAATATTCTGTCGTTGTAGGTTGTTGAGAAGATTGTTGTATTGCTTCCCCAATTATTGAAATTAATTCAGAACCTTGTTGAATCCATTTACCATCCTTAGTAAAATATAAGGGAAGTTCTTGCCCTCTTGCAGAAAAAACAATTTCATAAATCCCACTTTTTTCACTAACTGACTCTATAACTCCTCCTTGTCCATTAGATAATTTATTATTAAAAAAGTCTAAAGCTAAATTATTTATTTCTCCTTCATCAACAACTCCTCCAGTAATTGTCCCTCCGGTTATTCCTCCAAAATTTCCAATCAATAATATCAAACCTAAAACCCCGAGGACAAATGTCGAAAAAATCCACGGGTTCTCCCTCATTTTCTTAGTAAGTTTTCCCTCTTGATGAGAATGAATTTCTTCCCCTGCTTCTTTTTCAGGAACATGTTTTTCTTGGTCCATTTTAATTTCAAGAAAAATCCTTTTAAAAACATTTTGGTGGAAGTTTTTTCAATTTAGCAGAAGGTTGGGGAAAGCCACGAAGACAAAATCATAGGATTGACAAAAAATAAAAATTAATTTTTAGGACAGGATAAATTAATAAAGATACATCATTTTTAATAAATTATGATTAAAACATTTTTTCATTATAGCCCAGACATAAACAAAATTGAAAAAAGTGGACATATTAAAGATGTTTCATTTGCTAAAACAAACACTTATGATGTTCTTTTGGATGTATGCCCCGAATTAATTTTAGATAAAGAGGAAATTAAAAAATTTAAGAAATACAAAAAAGAAAACAAATCAACAATTAAGAAATATGAAAGAGAACAAAAAAATGGTTCTTATGAATCAAAATATAAAAGTGCAAAGTTAAAATATAAAAATCCTCTTTTGAATGAATTTTTTAGTCAAAATAAGTTTGTTCTTGGTTTTGATGAAAAACTCCCACAAGGTTGGATAAAATGCGGTATGCTTCCTTTATTATCTTATAAGATTGGCAGGCAATTTTTAAAATTTAAAGTAACAAAAGAAATTGCAAAAAAATCTTTTGTTTTAGACCAAAAATATTGGAGTCCGCTTTTTTCTAAAAAGAAATTTGGCTTAAATAATTGGAATCCAAAATTTAAAATTGAAAAACATCCTAAAATGGTAAAAGAAGTTTTTGGAAAATATTATCTTTCAATAAAAAGAGTTTCAGATTATAAAAAAGGGGAATTTGAAGTTCCTGAATTTTGGATTTATGGGAAAATTCCATTTAAGAAATGTGAAATAGGAAAAATTTCTGAAAAAATGTTTAACAAACTTTTAAAAGAGAGAGAAAAATTAAGAAGATTACTTTAAAATTTTCAATCCCCAATCACATCTTTTGAAGATATCCCCGTCGTGGTTTGAAAATGATGCTGTTTTTCACAAGTTCTGTTATTGCATCTTCTAATTCTGTTTTTGTTAACTTGTCCCCTATTTCTTTTTCAATTTCTTCAACAGGAATTAATTTTCCCATTTTATCTTCAAGTTCTGTTATCAAGTCTCTTACAATAAACACTTTGTTTCTTTGCGAGGCAGTTCGCCCCAAAGTTATTTTGTCAATGTCAAAAGTTTTGGACTCGTAATCATAGCCAACCTGAGTCAGATAATATTTTATAATTCCGATTGCTCTTTGAGCGTCTTCTTTTGTGACTTTTTTATTTAATCTGACTTTTGCCGAGGCTTCAGACATTCTTATCAAAGCCTGCAGCTGCCTTGCTGAAATCGGGATTGGCCTTACTGCGCTATCCGACGAAACAGGTTTGTTCCTCAGCTCAACATAGAATTTTTTTATTTCTGCAACTGCCTCCTCACTTAATTCTGGTTTGATTCTTTGTTTGGCATAAGCAATGTACTTTCTGAAGAGGTCTCTTGGAATCAACATATCTTCCCCTTGTTTCCTGTGCTCAGATAAAACATGGCTCGCAATTCTTCTGTCTTTTTCTTTGTCTGGCAAATCCCTCAAGGTAAATATAACATCAAACCTGTTGATTAGTGTCGGGGGCAAATCAATTTGCTGGGCAATTGATTGGTAGGGGTCAAATCTTCCAAACTTTGGATTTGCCGCAGCAAGCACAGACGTCTCCGACCTCAATGTAGCTTGCACATTTGCCTTGGAAATTGTCACTGTTTGCTGCTCCATTGCCTCGTGCATGGCACTTCTGTCCCCGGGGTCCATTTTTTCCAGCTCATCAATGCATACTAAACCTTTATTTGACAAGACCATTGCTCCTGCTTCCAGACTCCATCCTCTAAGATATTCGTCGCGGACTACTGTTGCTGTGAGCCCTGCACCTGATGTTGATTTACCGACCACATATCTTCCTTTTGGAGAGATGTTTGCCATGAAATTTAAAGTTACAGATTTTGCCACACCAGGATCTCCCACTAATAAAATGTGAATGTCCCCTCTGCTTTTTTGTCCGTCTGCATAAATTTTCTGCACACCTGAAAATAATTGCAGCACCAGGGATTTTTTTATTTCTTCATAACCCCAGACACTTGGAGTTATGCTTCGCGCGAATTTTTCAAATACCTCCGGGTCCTGAGAAAGCTCAAGTATTTGCTTTTCATCTTCCTCGCTTATGTCCAGTTCTTCAAAAGTTTCTTCCAAAGGAATAATATTGTTCACCTCAACTGCGAGCGCGAACCTTGTCGACAAACCCCCTGTTGACAGAGGCACAGGAACTTCTTTTAAAACGCCGATGATTTTTACCCTTGCGCCAGGGGTTGTTTTTTCTTCCATTCGCGGTTCAACTAAATCCTCTTTCACAAAAGTATCAATTCTTTTTGGCTGTTCCCCTCCCACAAGAGATTCAGGCGATTCTTCAATTACCAATCTTTGAGTGTCAACCATTTCCTTGCTAATCAATTTAAATCCCCCTCTTCTTCCACACGAGCATCTTGAGGGTTCCCTGAATTTTTTTTCAATCTGCAAAACAGAAATAATTGTCCCGCAGCTTGGGCACTCAAATTTTGCATTCACAACCTGGGGCAGGACATCTGAAGCCTGGCGAATAATTCCTTCTACGACAATTAATTCATTCAGATGCTTTGAACGAATGTTCCGGATTTTCATCTCCTGCACTTTCGGGAGATTTTTCAGTCTTATTCTGGCGTTTTTCACAAGACCTGATTCTTCAACAGCCACTTCAATAAGACTCAGGGTTTCTTCTGGATTTGAAAGGACTTCATCTGCGAGCTTGTTTGAGAATTCTGTCAAAGCCATAAAATCCAGATAAATAACATTATCTGCTTTTTTCAGGGATTCTCCTAATTCTTTTTTATAAGACTCAAAAAAATTTTTCGCCTCAATTATTAATTCCTCATTTTTTGGTTTTGGTTTGTCCCCTTCCATAGAAATAGAAAAAGAAAATTCTTTTTATAGTTTGTTGTAAAAAATTAGTTATTTTGAAAAGAAAGAATTAATTTAAGAGTGGTTACAGAACGAAAAGTTTAAAAATAGCAAATTGATTTAATTATTAAAATGGATATCGAAAAAATTGCAACAAATACATCTTTCAAAAATCATTCTATGTTAGAAGAAACTAAATTGAATAATAAAGAAAGAATGTTGAAAAGGTTTAATACTAAGTGGTTGGAGAAATGTTATGCTCCTGTTGGGCACGTTTATTCTGTAATAGTTGAAGAATTAAATATTAAAAATCCTGATTTACAAGGATTTATTGAAACAATTAATCAAGACTTAACATCTAACGGAAATAGTTTTGCTTGTATAAAAAACCCATTAGAAACATTTTACTCAAGAACTATCCGACCTCTATCAAGATTTTTAGGGGAAAAAATTAGAGATGGAGAAATAACTGAAAAATCTTGTGATTTAATTATGAAAGAGGCTTGCGGAGGCGTTTTACCTTATTAACTTCCCAGTCACATCTTTTGCAACCAAAAAATAAACTTTCTTAACATCTTTCAAAAATAAATTTTTCATTCAATTATTTTTTATTTTCCCTTTCAAAAAAAATCCTAACATTTTTAAATTTACATTATCTGATAAAAATATGCTTAAAAAAGAATTAAATTTTTTAACACTTTGCAAAAAGAATGATTATTCACAAAAAGAAATTGCTGTTTTTAAGAAAGCCATTTCTTTTTCAAAAGTTCATCTTGAAGACAAAAAACTTTTATCAGAAGAGCCCGCAATTAACCGCAATATTTCTTTGGGGAGTATTTTAGTTAAAAGCAAACTTTTTCCCGAAGTTGTAACAGCAGGACTTCTTTATGCTCTTGAAAAAAAAGTCTTGCCTGAAGAAATCAGGGAAAAATTTGGCAGAGAAATATTTGATTTGGTTTCCGGACAAACTCAATTAAAAATCATAAAATCTAAAAATAAAACTATTGAAGCAGAAACATTAAGAAAAATATTGTTAACTTCTTTGCGCGATGTTAGAATTATTTTTATCAAACTTGCAGATAAATTAGACAACCTCTTAAATATCAAAAGTTTTCCGTCGGCAGAAAGAAATAACATTGCCAGAGAGGTTCTGGAAATTTATGCACCAATAGCAAACCGCTTTGATTTAAGATACCTGAAAACACAATTAGAAGAAGAGGCATTTAAGATAATTAACCCGAGAAAATATAAAGAAATTTCTAATTTTTTAAAACAGTCAAAAGAAGAGCGGGAATTATTTGTTAAAAATTTTATCAGGCAAATTAAAGATTTGCTAAAAGAAAAAGTTCATGTTTGTGAGATTAAAGGAAGAGAAAAATCAATTTATAATATTTATAAAAAAATTATTTCAAGAAGAGTAAGTTTGCACAAACAAAAAGACCATTTTGCTGCAAGAATTATTGTTTCTTCTGAGGAAGATTGTTATAATGTTCTGGGAATTCTGCATCAGCATTATGATTCTGTGCCTGGAACTTTAAGAGATTATATTTCCCAGCCAAAACCCAATGGATACCAATCACTGCATACTTTGTTGCAAACCCCTGATAAAAAAGAAATAGAAATTCAGATTCGCACGCAAAAGATGGACGATATTGCTGAAGAAGGTGCAGCTTCCCACTGGAGTTATAAAAAATCCAAAACATCAAAATCAGATATCCAGTTTGAGAAAAAAACTGCCTGGCTGCGTTCAGTTTTAGATTTGCAAAATATTTCAAAAGAAAAAGATTTTTTAAAAACAGTAGAGTTGAACTTTTTTGGGGACACATTTTATTGTTACACTCCACAGGGGAAAGCAATTGAAATGCCAAAAAAATCCACACTTCTTGATTTTGCTTATTATATTCATCAGGAAATCGGAAATCATGCAACTGGAGGAAGAATCAACGGGATTTTTTCCCCTCTTAAAAAAGAATTAAATTCCGGGGATGTTATTGAAATTATTACAAATAAACATCAACGCCCAAGACGGGACTGGCTTAAATTTGTTATTTCCAGTCGTGCAAAAAACGGGATTTGCAAGACAATAAAAAAACACGGGGATTTGCCTGCTTCAAAAAGTCTTTCTATAAAACCAAAAGAAAAAAAGACATTTGAGAATATTATTTTTTCTAAAGAATTTCCAACATCAAATTTTATTCTTGCAAAATGCTGTTCACCTCTTCCAAAAGAAGAACTTGCAGGAATCATAAAATCTCAAAGAAAAATACTGGTGCATTCAAAAAACTGCGAAAAAATAAAAAACATCCAAGACAAAACAATTCCTGTTTTTTGGAAAGAATCTTTTAATATGCTGATAAAAATTATTGTGCAGGCATCAGACAGGTCTGGGATTTTAGCAGATATACTAAACACAATTTCACGAGAAGGTTTTATAATAAAAGAAGCAAATGCAAAGTTATTATCTCATGATGTTGCTGAATGTTTTTTTGTAGTTGTTCCCAAAAAGCTGGACAATATTATCAAGTTAATCAAAAAAATAAAACATGTGAGAGGAGTTACTAAGATTTCTTTTGGGTAGTTTTTAATTGTTTTCATAGGAAAAGGATTGTGAGATGTAGCCTTTTAAGTGAGAAAATTTCTATAAAATAGAAAAACTTATAAACAAACCAAAGTTACTAATATATATAACTTTGGTAGGTTGCTGAAAATGACAGAAATTCCTTTAATATTGAAAATAAAAAAGCAAGTTCATAAAGACATAGCAAAAGCTCACGATATTATCATGGAAGAATTGTATAAAGTTTTTAATAAATCTGTGTTGCATGGGGGGACTGCGGTTTGGAGATGTTATGGAGGAAACAGATTCTCAGAAGATATTGATGTCTATATCCCAAAAGATAAAAAGAAATTGGATGTGCTTTTTGAAAATTTTAAAAAAAGAGGGTTTATTATAAACAAAAGAAAAATAGGTGAAAATAGTTTGTATTCAAGTTTAGAGTTAGACAGGGTAATTGTGAGATTTGAAGCATTATTTAAAAATTATTTTTCTAAATCATTACTTAAAGATTATGAAACATGCGAAGGGAATTTTGTTGCAGTTTATACTTTGAGTCCGGAAAATTTAATAAAAGAAAAAATTGAAGCATATCTTAAAAGAGAAAAAATCAGAGACCTTTATGATATATTCTTTTTGTTAAAGTATGTTGATGATAAAAAAAAAATTTCTAATGAGTTGAAGAAATTAATTGATAATTTCAAAAATCCTGTTGATGCAAAAGATTTGCAGGTTTTAATTCTTGAGGGGGTTGTTCCTGATACAAAAAAAATGTTAGATTATATAACGAGGTTTTAAAATGGGCAAAATCAAATATCTAAAATTGCTTGAAGAATTGTTTAAAAAAAGCCCTGTTGTTGACGCTAATTCTATTTTGAGAATAGTTAAAAGTAAAAAAAATATCAAGCAGTATAATAAGCAATTAATAAGAAACCTTATTTTGAATGGAAAAATAAAAAGAATAACAAAGGGATATTATACAATACATGATGAACCTTCATTAAGCGTGTTTTGTTTTAAGCCGGCATATTTGAGTTTGCAGGATTCATTGAGTTTTCATAATTTATGGGAGCAGGAGTCAATTCCAATTATGATTACGACGAAGAAAGTAAGACAGGGAATAAGAAAAGTTTTTGGAGTAAATGTATTAATCCGAAGAATTAATAAAAAATATTTTTTTGGGTTTGAACTTTGCAAAGACCGAAAATTTTATCTTCCTTATTCTGATATAGAGAAAACTTTTATTGATATGATTTATTTTAAGGAAAAGTTAAGTGATAAAGCATTGAGTGAGATTAAAAAAAGAATTGATAAAAAGAAACTTAATTCTTATTTGCGAAAATATCCAAAGAGGTTTAGGGATAGGGTTTTGAGGGTGTTTGTTGAAAGGTGAAAATTTTATTTTTTGTAGGAAGATTTTTATATATAAAAACTATTATGATTATATGAATCTAACATTAATTGTTTTGATTATTTATTTAGCACTTATGTTTCTATTTGCATGGTTCTTTTCGAGAAGAGAATCTATAGAATCATATTTTTTAAATAAAAGAAAAACTAGTTTGTGGTTAATGACTTTTTCCACTGTTACATCAATAGTTGGTGCAGGTGCTACTGTAGCGATAGTTTCGGAAGTATATAATTCTGGGATTTCTTACGGTGTTGCTTTACCTATCGCTCTTGCAATGGGGGTATTAGTTCTGGGAATTTTCGCTAAAAAAATAAAGGCCATAGGAGATAAATATGGTGCCCACACAATTGTAGATTTTTTTCATAAGAGATTTGATATAAAAAATAAAATCCTTGCTGGAATCTTGCAATTATTTTTATTAATAATTTGGGTAGGAATTCAGGTTGTAGCAATAGTTTCCCTCGCCACTATTTTAATTGGTGTAGATTACCAAATTGCATTATTCTTTGCTGCAGCGATAATTATTCTCTACACAACGATTGGGGGATTAAAGATAGATATTCTTACAGATTTTATACAATTTTGGATTATATTCGTTGTGTTTTTTATTATAGCAATTATAGGATATATTCATGTTGGAGGAATTTCTAATTTAATTTCTAATTTACCTGAAGGGCATTTAAATCTTTTTGCTTTCGGGGGAGTTAGTTGGTTTGTTGGGCTTCTTTTATTGAGCGGGTTTTTATTTCTTGGGAATACTACTCATTGGCAAAGGATTTTTTCTGCAGAAAATCAAAAAACTGCGAGAAGATCTTTTTTCTTAGCAATACCTCTTGTCCTCTTTTTTGGAATTCTTATATTTTTTTTGGGGTTAGTGGCTTCTGTTTTATTGTCAGGGATTACAAAAGAAACTGCACTTTTTTCTTTGATGGATAATCTTTTGTCGCCGGTTTTAGTTGGTTTGGGTTTTGCTGCAATATTAGCAGTAATAATGTCTTCAATTGATAGTTTGCTAATTGGGGGTTCAACAATAATTCATCGAGCATTATTTAGAAAAAAAGAGTTTGATAATAAAAAACAATTATTTAGTGCTAAATTAATAACTGGACTATTTGGTATCTGTGGATTTTTTGTCGCGTTCATGATTCCAAATATTATTACGTTATCTTTGGTTGTAACTTATTTATCGTTAATCTTTGTTCCCCCAATTATTGCAGGAATTTATTCAAAAAGATTTTCTGCAAATGCAAGTTTTTATTCAATATTAATACCAACAATAATTCTATTTTCAATCTATCCAATAGTTAAAGAGAATACCTTTGTAATAACCTCTCCTTTGGGAATTTTAATAGTTTTGTTTTATGATAAAATTTTTAAGAGAAAAAATATTCTTTTAAGTTAAATCACTTCTTCTTATAATTTTTCAACGCTTTCTTCACATCTTTCAAAAGTTGCTGCATGCTAAATTCAAGCTGTTGCTTGTTTTTTGTTCCTGTGCAAACAAGTTTTCCGTTGCTGAAAAGCAGAAATGTTGCGTTTGGCTCTATTAGTTTGTAGACAAGACCTGGGAACTGTTCTGGCTCGTATTCTGTGTTTTGCATTTCCATTGCC
>DAOWJK010000031.1 GCA_030640395.1 Nanobdellota archaeon
TAAAAAGCCAGAAGCACTTTATAAAAAACTTAGTCAACTACAACCCTCTTTTAAAGAATTTGAAAGAATAAGAAAAATCTTAAATAAAGTTTGGAAAAAAGAAATTACTTTAGACCCACTAACCCTAGCTGTTTATTATGTTTATAATTTTAATTTATCTTATGGACCTGGGTTTATGGGTTGGAGTTCTAGCATTTATTTAAAAGAAGAGAGATATAAAAAAATTATAGAAAAGATTAGAGATTTTGAACCAAAAAATCTTAAGGTAGAATGTGCAGATTTTCAAGACACAATAAAAAAATATCCCAATGAATTTATGTATTTAGATCCACCTTATTATATGGGAGAAGATTCCAAAATGTTTAAAGGAATCTATCCTATGAGAAACATTCCAGTTCATCATAAGAATTTTCCTCACGAAGCTTTGAGAGATTTATTGAAAAAACATAAAGGAGGTTTTATTCTATCTTATAATGATTGCCCTACCATAAGAGAATATTACAAAGAATTTAAGCAGTTTTTCCCGTCGTGGCAATATACTATGGGACAAGGAGAAAAGAGAATAGGAAAAAATAGAATAGAAAACGGAAGTAATAATAATATAAAAAGTTCTCACGAAATAATTATATTTTGCCCACCGAGAAAATAATTTTATCTTCCCATATAGCTAGCATAACTTTCTCTAACCTCTTCGGGCCATCTATAACCTTTTCCCCTTCCTCTACTTTGAAAATGCCATTCGGGATATTTTCCAGTTATACTTTTATAATCTTCATTACACTTTTCTTCCATTTCTTTAAAGGCAACAATTTTTTCTTTGTGCTTCTCAAAAAGTCCTTTTATTTCAGTTTTAGCTTCTTTTGAAATTATTACAAAAAATTCAACTTTTTTACCTTTATCAAGTTCTTTTTTTATAAGAAGATGAATTCCATAACTTCTGATACTTGGACCTCCTTGCATCGCATCTTGATAAAATCCCATGGTAGATTTTATCCCTCCCTTACCTTGAGAACCCCCAATCTTCTTTATTTTTTCATTAACAACAATTAAATAAACAAATCCTATTCTTTTTTTTTAACATACTTTTATCCAACTTTTTCCCGTTTTCATCAACGAGATTTTCTACATAGTTAAATTTAATATGATTTTTAGGATGTTCCTTATTTAAAACAACATCCGCAATTTTAAATGCAGTTTTTACTTCTTTTATATTCATGATTTCTCTAAGATTATTTAATATTTAATTCTTCCCCTCTCTATGTTTCTTTTCATTTTTCCTTTTATCCCACACTTTCAACATTTTTAATCGGCATTCATAACAATATTTTCTATTAATATTTGAAGTGTGAATTTTTTTACCACACATTTTACATTTAACAGAACCAATATCTTTATCCATAATTTCTCCAATCTTTTCTTATTTTTAACCCTTCCCCTCACACCACTCACAACTCTCTTCAGGACACTCTCCCTCTAATAATTTTATTGCCTTGTTAAATATTTCTTCGCCTCTTTCAGCAGATGTTGGCATTTTAATTAATTTAGTATCAAAGATAATTTCTCCTGTATCAGTAACTTCTTTAGGATAATAAAATAATAAATAAGTGTAGTCTTCTGTTTCATAGCCGTTTTTTCTTAATAAAAAATTGTAAATATCCATTTGCATTTGATAGTGTTTGTGGGTGTCTTCTTTTAATGGATAGCCTCTTGTTTTGTAATCTAAAACCACAAGTTTTTTTCCTTTTTGCATGATATTATCCACCGCCCCTCTCAGCAAAATCCCGGAAGTCTTGTCTTTGTATTGGATTCCTTTAAAATTACTTCTCCAGATATCCAACTGCTTTTTATCATCAAATAATTTATATCCATTTGAGATTCCATATTCTTTAATTTCCGGGGGCAATTCTCCTCTGCTCATGAATTTATCAAAATGAATTTTTAATATTTTATCCATTCCAGAAGGCAAACTTGGAAATATCCCTGTTGGTCGTTTCCAGACTTTGTGTTGAGTCAGCCAAAAACAGCGAGGGCATTCTTTCATTAAATTTAGTGAAGAAGGCGATAGTTTAAAGGACATTTTATTTTTCTCCTCTCCCCTCTCCAACAACCCTCTCCATCTCCCTACTAATTTTATCCAAACTATCATTCAGTTCTTTCTTAACATCTTCCAACTTCTTAATCTGCTCCTTAATCATTTCCTGTGCTTCAGGAATTGTTTTTTTCACAAATGTTTTATTTCCAATATCAACAGTCAAATCCTCAGAAAGAAGTTTTGTCTTCAAGAATATTCCCCTGCCAATTGGCGCAAGAATTTCCTTGTTAACAGAACCAACTAACTCCCCAAGCCCCTGATTAAGAGAAGTCATCTCAAACACACCCTGCTCCACTGCCTGCAACTGCTGCTGCAACTGTTGAATCTGCTGTTCATACATGCTCAGCTTAAAAATAAGTTCCTGTTGTTTCTCATCCATAACCAAACAAGAAAAAAACTCTTTTTAAGATTTGTGATTACAATTAAGAAATGCTGATAAATAGTTGAGTTAATTCTTGTATGTTCTATTTAATAAATTCTTGTAATAAAATTTTTTAACTTAATTAGAAGATTAATGGGTCAGAAAAAATAATCTAAGTGAATAATACCTTAAAAATATTGTAAAATTTTTTCCCTTCTTCACCTGCATACCAAATATAACTAAAATCTCTTATCTTTCTAGAAGAATCTATTTTTTTATTTCTATCTATTCTAATGCTTTCATAGTTAGCATCTACTTCTGTATCAGAAATATTTTTACTAACTGATTCCGCAATATCTGAAGCTGCACCTAATCCGTGAATGGCAATATAAAACTCTTTTGAATCCATAGATGACATTAAGTTGTTCTTAGTTTTCATTATTTTCTTTTTCACTTCTTCCTTTCTTCCATAAATCAGCCTAGGATTAGAAATAAAGAAAATTGGTTTTTTTGATAATTCAACCATTTTTTCTTCAATCTCTGTTTCACTTTTATTTTTAAGATGAGAAAGATAAACATCAACATAACCTATAGAATAACAATTACAAAATCTCAAACCTTCTTCTTTATATTGTTCAAAAATACTTCTTTTAATTTCATATGCTTGACCCTTTTGATTAATATCCATAAGTGCTTTTACAGAAGAACTTAATGCTAATAAAGACTGAAAGGAACAGCTAAATTTATTTGGATTCACGTTCAAATTTTGAGGGAGTTGTTTAGGTTCTTTTTTATAATATCCATAAGATTTTGCTGATGAAAAAGGAACTATATTAATTTCTTGAGATGCTTCAATATCTCTAAATGACTTTATTTTAGGAATTGTTATTTGATTAGTTATTGATCTCGGAACTATTTTATAAACTTCCTTATCAACATAAATATCAAAATCTTTTAAAAATTCATTTACTGCAGAGTCATTATCTTTAGGAAGTTTCTTAGAAGCCCTCTCTAACTCAGGGAGTATTTCTTCTATCTTTTTTTGATTTTTCAATACAATAGTTTTTTTTGAATTTCCTTTTTTAGAAAAAAAACTTCTACAGGCATTCCAAATTGTTCTTATGCTAAGCACAACTTTACTTGCATTTTCTAATTGGTCAATCATTAGAACTATTTAATGGATCCGAAAGAACTAAATTCAACTTTCCTTTCTCAGCAAGTAATTCTGAATATTCTGCAATATTTCTAACAAAATGGTGAGACCCAGAAATAAGAGCGACTTTTGGAGAAGTCTTGATGTTTATAAATTCGTTTTCTTTTCCTTTTACTAAGATTTTTTCCTTAGTTTTTGCATCAACTAATTCCCCCGATTCCAAAACATCATAACCTAATTTCTTAAACAAATGGGTTTTCCCTAACCCTGAAGCTAATAAATCAAAATTATTTGATTCTATCTCGTCCCAATTTTCAGAATAGAATTCTATTCCTCCTTCAGAAAATGTTTGTTGAGTGTTATCCATGGTGTACCTCCTTAGAAAAAAGAGTAAACTTTCCTTTAATAAATTTATTGTAATTTTGTAACCACATGATAAATGAGCACACTCTTTTCTATTTATAAAGATATTCTTTATTTAAATAATTTACTATGATCTTTTATATCTTAACCTCCACATAATCTTTGG
Source organism: Nanobdellota archaeon (assembly GCA_030640395.1). Lineage (GTDB taxonomy): Archaea > Nanobdellota > Nanobdellia > Pacearchaeales > GW2011-AR1 > JAGLYK01. Next base: position 4,136 of record DAOWJK010000031.1, read on the forward strand.
GGATATTTATCTTTTTATCTCTTCCAAAATTTTATAAATTCTTTTCTCTCTGATTTAACTTTGAAGCAATAAATTTATCATTTGATTTAAACAACATCAAAAACTTTTCTAAAAACAGAACTAAACACAATTGTGAAAATCAGATAAAACCA
>DAOWJK010000046.1 GCA_030640395.1 Nanobdellota archaeon
AACGAGTGTTATTATTGTACTGGTAGCACACCACATTATAGTATTACTAAAAAACGATGTGTTGAATGTAATGTTAATTCTAATTGTAATGCACAAGCAGGAGGTAATTGTGATGTTCTAACTAAAGAATGCCATTATTGTTCTGGAGATACGCCTTACTATGATCTTATTAATGGATGTGTAGAATGTCAAGTTAATTCTAATTGTAATGCACAAGCAGGAGGTGTTTGTGATGTTTTAACTAACGAGTGTTATTATTGTACTGGTAGCACACCACATTATAGTATTACTAAAAAACGATGTGTTGAATGTAATGTTAATTCTCAATGTTCTTCTGGGTTGATTTGTGATATTCTTCAAAATATCTGTGTTGAATGTTGGACAGATTCAAATTGTGTTGATGGGGTCTGTGATAATAATGTTTGTGTAGGATGTAAATATAATTTTCAATGTGGAGATGGTGAAGATTGTATTAATAACAATTGTATTTCTGACTCTTCTTGCATTCCAAGAGATTGTATAACAAGAGAATGTGGGATGATAGATTCTGGATGCGGAGAAATGGATTGTGGGTCTTGTCCTTCTGATCAATTCTGTGATAATGGATTATGTTATGATATTGAAGTGGAATGCGATTATAACCAAAAGAAAGACCGCTGGTGTGAAGGAGATTATGCATATAGTCAAAAATGTGAAGATGGTCAGTGGGTAGATTTTATAGATGTTGATTGTAGTTATTATGGTAAAACTTGTGGAGCGGGAGGGTATGAATGTGTTGAAAAAGCAAAGGCAGAAGAAGATAGAATAAGAGCAGAAGAGATTGTTAAAATAACAGGAAAAGAAATTAAAACAATTGAAGAAGAAAAAGTTTGTGAGGATGGAGAAGTTAGATATTATAACTGCCCTAATGGAATGAAAATAATTTGGTGTCAATGTCTTAATAATGATTGGAATTGTATTATTTCTCCAGAAAGTCAATGTGAGCAGAATGAGACTTGTAGCGGATGTTTACAAAAAGATATTTGTTATCAAATTGGTCAGAGGATAAGTATTGATGGTGAAAAAAAGTATTGCCATTTTTCTGGAACTTTAGAAGGTCAAAAAAATGGGTGGAGAGAATGTAATGAGAATTACGAGTGTAAGAGTAATTTGTGTTTAGAAGGGGAATGTACAGATGTAAAAGGACTGGTTGAGAAAGCATCAGAATGGGGAGTATTTGTATCAAAAATAATATGTAGAGTAGCCAGTTTATTTGGAATAGAAAAATATGATGTTTGTATGCTTGATAGAGTTGGAGTAAATGTTTCCGAAGAGAATATTTAATTATTGACTATAAATTAATTTAGATTAAAACCTATAAAAAGTTATTAAAAGAAAAAGAGTAAGGAGAAAAAATAATTCTCAAAACATTTATCAATCGTAACATTTATAAAACACTTGTTCTAATATTATTACATATGTGCTAAAAATGTTACAGATTAAGAATAACAAGAAGAAGATTTTGGAATTGTTTTTTGATTATCCTCTGGAACAATTTTATCTTCGCCAGATAAGCAGAAAAACAAAAGTAGCTGTAACTTCTGTTAGAAAATATTTGGATGAATTGATTAAAGAAAAATTAATAATCAAAATTGATAAAGGAATTTATCCCTCGTTTAAAGCAGATAGAGATAATGATAATGGAATTTTTAAATTTTATAAGACATTAAGTATTATTGAAAGATTACATTCTTCTGGATTGTTGGATTATGTTTGGGATAATTGTTATCCAGATTCAATAATTTTATATGGTTCTGCTTCAAGAGGGGAAGATATTGAAGGAAGTGATATTGATTTGTTTGTTGGTTCAAAAGAGAAAAAGTTGGATTTAAAAAAATTTGAAAAGAAATTAAACAGAGAAATTCATTTTTTCTTTGAAAAAGATTTTTCAAGATTAAGCAAGGAATTAAGGAATAATATTGCTAATGGAATTAAATTAAGAGGATATTTAAAAATTTTTTAAAATGAATTTGATAAGAATAGCACCTGATAAAGAAAAGGCCAAAAATATTTTAGAGATGATTGGTTTAATTGAAGAAAGAATAAATACTCAATATAAAATTAAATTTGCACCTTTAATAATTTCTGATTATTATGAAATAATAAAGGAATTAATTACTGCCTTGCTTTTAATAGATGGTTATAAAACATTAAGTCATAAAGATTTGATAACATATTTAAAATTAAATTATCTTGTAATAGATGTTCACGAAATTAGATTAATTGATACTTTAAGAATCATTAGAAATAGAGTTACTTATGAAGGTTTTAAAATACAAACGGATTATCTTGAAGATAATAAATTAAAGTATATCCAAATAATTAAAAAATTAAAATCATTGATTAATAAAAAGTTAAAATAAAAAGATGGCAGATGTAAAAGATATCTTTGAAAAATATGTTCCTCAAGTAAAATCTCAAAAATTAAAAGAACTTGTTTTAGAGTGTGAGAGATTAGGATATAAAGTTTATGGTTCTTTTGATATAGCTTTGAGAAATTTTGAGTCTGCAATGATTATGAGGGGGTTTAGTATAGAGCATTTTGATATACGAAAAAAAAGATTTACTGAAACAGGAGAAAAAATAAATAGTTTTATTGTGGATTATATGAAATGTTTTGTGGACAGAACATATGAATTTGTTCCATTAAATTTTTTGGATAGAGGATTGATATATTTTGTAAGTTCTAAAAACGATTTGGATAATCTTGCTCCACATATAAATATTAGTTTAAATGGTAATTTAGGTTCTTTGAAGTCTGTTCGTGGATTTGAGTTTGGATATGGGCTTCTTGTGTCACATTGCCCTGTTCCTTTTAACTCTTTTTCAAAACAAAAACCAAAACCTTTTTACAAAAGTATTCATAACATTTATTAATTAATTTTCATTACTTATTTTTAATAAAAGATGGTAGATGTAAAAGATATTCTCAGGAAGCATAGTGCGAAAATAGAAGACCAGATTAAGACAACTAATATTAAAGGGGCTGGGTTTAGTCAGGAGTATATTAAGTTTAAGAAAGAGATGGCGCCGGAATTGACAAGGTATGAGAGATGGTGCCGGAGTCTGGGCAGTGTGATAAAGTTGAATGTTGCGAAAAAAGATGAGGAGAGAATTAAAAGGCAGCTTGAGATTGCGCATGCTGATATTGAACCTTGGCAGGCGTTGACACTGGGGGTCATGACTTTTATTGGGGTGTTTGCTCTTGGCTTGTTTATTTCCATTGCTGTTGCTTTGATTAAGGGAGCGGGAGAAGGGGGTTTGATAAGCGGGGCTTTGGCAAATTTTCCGTTTTTATTTTTATTTTTGATATTTGTTCTGTCCTTGTTTTTGTTTTATTTTGTCAATGGATATCCAGCGAGGCTGGCGAACAAGTGGCGACTCAAGGCATCGTCGCAGATGGTTCCTGCTCTTTTGTATATTGTTGTTTACATGAGGCACACTTCTAATCTTGAGAAGGCAATTGCTTTTGCGTCAGAGCACCTGCAATATCCTCTTGCACTTGATTTCAAGAAAATGTTTTATGAAGTTTCTGTCGGGAAGTTTTCCACAATAAAAGAGAGTCTGGATAATTATCTTGAAACATGGAGAGATTATTCTGTTGAATTTATTGAGGCGTTTCACCTGATTGAGAGCAGTTTGTTTGAACCGGATAAGGCGAGGAGGATTCTGACTTTGGAGAAATCATTGCAGGTTGTTCTCGACGGTGTTTATGACAAGATGCTGAAGTTTACGCATAATGTCCGGAGTCCCCTGACAAATGTTTACATGCTTGGGGTTGTCCTGCCGACTTTGGGCTTGGCGTTGCTGCCGCTGGCTTCTGCTATGCTTCAGGGAATGCTTAACTGGATTCATGTTTTTATTTTGTTTAACATGGTTATTCCTTTTTTTGTTTTTTATCTTACAGATAAAGTTTTGATGCTGAGGCCAGGGGGTTATGGTGAGAGTTCCTTGCTGGAAAGAAATCCTCTTTATCCCGAGTATAAAAGCAACAAACATTATGTTATTCCTTTCTTGATTTGCCTGCCTCTTTTTATAATTGGGTTTTTGCCGTTGATTTTTCAATATACACCTATTGCTGACATGTTTGGTCTGCAGACAGATTATACTTTTTCTCAACTTGGTTTGAGTTTTTTTGGGGAAAGTAAATTGTTTGATTTTAAGGAAGTGGGAGATGGTGTTGTCGGACCTTTTGGCATTGGGGCGTTGATTTTTAGCTTGTTTATTCCTCTTGGGTTAGCGTTGTTTTTTTCAATGGCTTTCAAAAGCAAGACTAAAGATTTGATTAAGGAGAGGGAGAAGACAAGACAGCTTGAGAGGGAGTTTAATAATTCGCTGTTTCAGCTGGGGAACAGGATTGGTAATGGTATGCCTCCTGAACTTGTTTTTGGGAAGGTTGCGGAGTCGTCGAGGGGGTTGAAGACAGAGGATTTTTTCAAGAGAGTGAATTATAATATCCGGCAAATGGGCATGAGTGTTGAGAGGGCGGTTTTTGACAAGAGAAGAGGGGCGATAATTTATTATCCTTCTGACTTGATTGCGACGAGCATGAGGGTTCTTGTTGAGTCCTCAAAAAAGGGTCTGAAGATTGCGGCGATAAGTTTGATGAGTATTTCAGAGTATGTGAAGAATATCCAGAAGATTACTAACCGACTTAGGGACATGCTTGCAGAAGTTATTTCTGACATGAAGAGCAACATGACTTTTTTGGCGCCGCTGCTGTCGGGGATTGTTGTTGGTCTGGCAGCGATGATTACTGCGATTTTGAATAGTTTAAGTCTGGCTGATTTAGGAGGAGCAGAGTTTTTAGGGGGAATGAGCGTGAGCACTCTTTTGGAAATGTTTAATGTGGCACTGACAATTCCTCCTTATTATTTGCAAATTGCAATTGGAATTTATCTTGTCCAGATAATATTTATCCTGACAGGAACTTTGGTGACAATTGATTCCGGGGAAGACAAACTTGAGAAAATTAGCAAGACAGGAAAGAATTTGAGGACTGGAATCCTGCTTTATTTTATCACAGCACTTTTAGCAACAATGATTTTGTTTGTTTTGTCCACTGTTGTATTGGGTGGCTTGATTTAGTTAAATTTATTAATTGTGTTTTTCTTTTTGTTTTATGAGAAAAGATAAAAGAGGGATAAATTGGAGTATGATTGGATATTATGCACTTGCTATTGTTGCGATAGTGATTATTTTAGTTTTTATGATTGATGTTAAAGAAGCAGGGGCAAGTGCTATTGGATTTGTGAAAAATCAATTGAGGTTTGGAAAATGAGTTTTTCTATATATCAATTATTAACTGCGATTGTAGTTTTAGCGGTTGTTGTGATGGGGATCTTGTTTTTGGCTGGGTTTAATTTAAATAGTTTTGCTAATTTTCTTCCTGATTTTGGAGATGCTGACGAGGATAAGAAGATTAAAGATGTTGAGATAGTAAAAAAACTTCAAGGAAATGAAAGTTGTTGTTGTTTATATGAGGGAACATTAGGAACATTGAATAAGGGAAATTGCCAGATTGTAGAAGTTGAGAATGAAAAATTTTGTAAAGATGTTCTTGGATTAGGATGGGCAAGGGTAGAGAATATTTTTTGCCTTTCTGAACAAATTTGTCAGTATGGAAATGATGATGATTTAGATGGAAAAATTGATTGCGAAGATAAAGATTGTGATGGGAAATCTTGCGGGGATGAAAAAATTTGCATAGATAAAGAATGTAAAGATATTAGTGTAGATGAATATTCTGATTATGTTTTTTATATTAAAATAAATGATAAGGATGTAACTGATGAAAAGGCAATTTTATTATCAGCGGGGACAAAATATAAAATTAGTTTTGGTTATAAACTTGAAGGTGAAAAATCAGAAGGTATTGACATGTATTATCTGCAAATTAAAGACGAATTTGGAACTATAATTAAAGGTGAAAAAGAGGATGTTTGGAGAACAGGTGATGGGGATGAAGAATTTTTTTATTGGACTGCTAAGTCAGGAGCATTTACTTTTAAGGTGGCTTTTGCAAAAAAAGATGATTTTTTCAGCGAGAATATTGTTAAAATTATAGAAAAGAAAGTGGTTATAAAATGAAAAATAAAAGAGCAAGATTAAAAATTTTTCACTGCGATTTTTTGGAAAAAAATCGCAAGGGAATATTACTGCCAGGAACTTTGAAGATGATTATCGCAGTTATTGGTATTGGTATTCTTTTTGTTGCTGCATCAAGTTTTGCAGGGATATTTATAAAAAATACAAAAATTGAACAGGCTGAGGCAAGTTTGGAAAAAATATATTTTGCAATTGAAGAAGTTAGAAGCGGAGAAAACGAGGCAGAAGTTTTTTTAGAATCCCCGAATAAATGGTTTATTGTTACTTGGCCTCAAACCCGGCATGAAGATAAACCTTCTCAATGTGAGGGAGATTATTGCATTTGTATTTGCAAAGTTCAATGTGATGAAGAGGATAAAGCTTATTGTAAAGATATTTTAGTTGATGTTAGAACCAAAGGGATTTTTGGGGATTCGGCAATTTGGATTGGAAGTTCAACTTTGCTTAGAGTTTATCGAGAAGAGGGAAAAATCATAATAAAGGAGATTGAAAATGAAAAATAAAAGTGGAGTAATGGAAGGATTAATGGGGCGTCTTTTGTGGATTGCGTTAGCGATTATAGTTGGTGCAGCAGTTTATAAAATAGTTAATGGTTTTAATTAATTAAAATGAAAAAATTCAAAAAAAATAAAATTGGGGAAATAACTTCGTCGCAGTTGGTAAAGATAATTCTTTTAGTTGTTGGGTTTACAATTCTTTTGTGGGTTTTTGCAACATTGTTAAATGAAGAGGAGATTGACAGAGAAACTTGCCATGCATCTGTAATTTTGAGGGGAACTTTGCCAGATGTTGTTGATGCAAAAAATATAGTTAATTTAAAATGTAAGACTATGAAGTTCTGCATTACAGATAAAGTTTTTGGGAAACCTGATTGTGAAGAGTTTAAGGAAAAAGAAAAATTTGAAACTATTCGGGTTAGCAAGGATAAAAGAGAAGAAGAAATAAACAGATTTATTGCAAGAGAGTTGGCAAGTTGCTGGAATATGATGGGAAGAGGCAAGATTCAGATTTTTAATAGAGAGATTGTTGAAGAGAAAAGATGTTCTATTTGTTCAAGGATTGCGTTTGATAAATCTTTGAAAAAAGATTTAAAAGAGGTTAATGGACTTGGGAATTATCTTTTAACTCGAGAAGTTCCTAATCAGAATGTTTCTTATTGGGATTATTTGAAACAAGACCCGAGTAATAAGGAAGATAAAATTATTAATGATTTAACTGAAGGAGGGGAATTTGGCGGGGGCGGTGCTACAGGAGGTTGGGAGATGGGGTTTTCAACAAGTGAAAAAGCAATAGTTTTTTTTGAGATAGATAAATCAAATTGGGAAAAGACATTTATTAGTACATTAAGCGCGCTTGCTGGAGGATTTTTTGGTGCAAAAATAGGCTCTCCTGTGAAAGGGGCAGTTCTTGCTTATGTTACTGCAGGGGTTTTTGCACCAGATAAAAAAATAAAATATCGTGCTGGTTGGAGTTTTAGTGATTACAAGGGAGAAGATTTGAAAAAGTTAGAATGCAGGTCTTTTGAGAGCATTGGTTGAAAGATATTACTTAAAGTGAAGAGGATTTAACGAGTTGAGTTAAATTTATAATATTGTTTTTTCTTGATAAATTATGGTGATGAATTTTTTATTTAGAAATAAGAAAGTAAGAAGCAAGTTCTTACAATGTTTCCCTAACGGGAAAAAGGGGAGTGATATGATTTTTCCGCCGTTTATATTTGTTGTTTTAGCTATTGTGGTTTTTGGGGTTTTGATTTTGTATGTGGGTAATGCGTCGACAGGAGTACTTGTTTATGAACAGGCATATGCAAAGCAAGTAGGGTTGTTGATTGACGAGGCAAAGTCAGAGATGCAGATTTTGGTTGATTTTGAAGAAGGGGTTGAGGTTGCAGGAGACAAGAAAACTGGATTGATTAAAGTGGATAATAAAACAAATCAGGTGATAGTGAATTTAGGGAGCAAGTCAGGATATAGTTTTAAATATTTTTCAGATTATGAGGTTGATGTTTATGCCGACCCTGATAATAATTTAATAATTATAAATATCAAAGATAAAGTTTGGCCAGATATTAGCAGACCTGTGGATTTTGATAAAGAGGTTAGTGATGAAGAGTTGAAAGAAGCTGTTGATAGGAGTAAGGGTTGTGAAAAGTATTTTGAAATAATTTCAAAGTATGCGAAAAAATATGAAATTAATCCTCTTTTAATTTTGGCAGTTATGATGCAGGAATCCACATGTAATTCTGAAGCTGAAAATAAAAATAAAAAAACTAAAGAAGTATATGATGTTGGTTTAATGCAGATTAATTTAGAGACACATTGTGGTTCTAAAGGTTTGTCTTCTAATACTGAAAAATGCATAAAACAATTAAAAGACCCTGAAACAAATATTCGTGTTGGTGCTGATATTTTGAAAAAATATTATGGAATTTTTTCTTCTGGTGTTAAAGAAAGTTCAACATATAAAAAGAATGAGGACTTTAGAAAAATTGTTGATGATTGTATAATAAAATATCCAGAGTATGAAAATTATCGTTCATGGGATGCTACACTTAGAGCATATAATGGTTGGGGTTGTAAAAAAGGTGATGTTGATTATGTTGAAAATGTAAATAATTGGTATGCTTTACTTGGAGGAAAAAGTTATGCTTAAAATTTTTAAAAATAAAACCGGGGGAGAGAAGTTGTTTTCTTTTGTGTGGCTTTTTACAATTGCAATGGTTTGGTTGGGCGTTGCATATGGTGTGGGAATGTTTTATTCTGCAGATGTTGATGTGAGGAGCGTGGAAGCAGAGATTCTCGTGGACAGAATTTCAGATTGTTTTTTTGAGCAGGGTTTGCTGATTGATGGATTGCTGGAAAATGATTTTGATATTTTTTATGAATGCAAATTAAACAGGAAGGTGATTGAAAGCAGTTTTTATTTTAAGATTTCTGTTTTTGATGAATCTGGAAATGCGATTAAAGATAATTTGGGAAAGGATATTGTGATTAGCGAGGGTGTTTTTGTAAATGCATGTAATTCAAAAGATAAAAAGGGATGTGTTAGTAAATTAAGAGGCATTATTTATGAGCAGGATAATAAAATTAAAACAGGGAGGTTGGAAATTCTGGCTGCATCAAATCAAGTTGGCGAAAGAATTTCTTTGATTGGATGATAAATAAAAAAAAGGCACATGGAATGACTCTTACCTGGGCAATTGCATTTCCTATAATTTTAGTTTTGATGGTTGGGTTTCTTGTAATAACTGGGGCTTTGTCAGGGGGAACATTCTTTAATAAAAATAAAATTAATTTTGAAGGTGTGGAAAATTTAAATTCTCAAAGAGAGTTAATGAAAATTTTGAATTCGCCTGTTAATGTGGGTGGAGAGAATATGAATGTTAAAAAATTAATTGAGTTGTGGTTTTTTGATAAAGATAATTATAAGAGTGTTTTGGAGAGTGAGATGAAAAATGTGTTGAATGATTTTGAATATGAATATATTGATTTTCAGATGGAGAATTTGAGACAGAGAGGTTTTCAGTTATTGATTTATTCGGAAAAACATGTGAAAGGGGAAGGAATGCCTAAGGAATTAATCAGGGTTTCTTCAGAAAAATATGATGGGGGTTATGTGGTGTCTGATGTTCAGGGAGCGAGAGATTTGGCAGGGGTTTATGTTTCTGTTGGAGAAGAATCTGCACCCAAGGGTGTACCGCCTCACTCTGTTCCCGGCACGAGAACCTCTGACGAGGTACCCTCTGTGAAGGAGGATATAAACACAGAGGGCAAAATGGTTTATGTTGTTTTGTGGGGAAGTCAGGAATCTAAAAAGGAGGTTAAAAATGAAGAATAAAAGAGGAGCAATGGAAATAGTGCTGCTGGTTTTTTTAGTTTTGCTTGTGGTGTCAGTGGCTTTGTTTAGTTTTATTGTAAATCCTTCTTATGCTAAAGTAAATGTTTATGATGCGAGATTTATTGAGAATGTTTATCAAAAACAAGAGTTGGCAGAGTTTTATATTCGGCAGGTTGGTGAAAAAGCTATTGTAAGAAAAATTGGAGAAGATTTTGGAGGGAAGTTTAAAGAGGAGTTTAGCAAGTACGATTTTACAGAAGATTATTTAATTGAGTTGAAAGAGATTATTAGCGAAGATAAGTTTATGATTTCTACTGGTGCTGAAACTTTGAAAATTGTGATTGATAACTGGAAGATAGAAGAATCTGCACCTAAAGGTGTACCCTATGATAGTCAGGATGGAACAAGCGAGGGCAAAAAAATTCAGATTACATATACTCCTGAAATTTCTGTGAAGTTTAATTTGAAAAATTAATTGAAAGTAAATCAGAATAGATTTTCATTTGTCCGAAATTTCAGTTTCGAACAATGGGTCGCTTTGCTCTCCGTCGTCCGCCGAAGCATCGTCGAACGAAACATTTAAAAATAAATTATTCATAAATATATTATGAAAAAGATGGTGGATAAGAAAGGTGCATTTTCTGTGCAGTATTTTATAGGAATGATTGTAGCAGGGGCTGCTCTTGTTATTGTGCTTATTGGACTTACTCAAGGATGGGGGTTTTTTGGCACATTGTTTAGTTTTGCACCTGATGACTTAACACAAGTAGCAAGTGCTTGTAAAGGTTATGCAAGTCAAGAAAGTTTAGCTTTGGATTATTGCAAATATCGTAAGTTAACAATTGATGATAAAAAGCAATGGGTAAATTGTGATTATATTCATATAAGAGCTAGTGATACTTTAGAAGATGGGGCGGGATTTACTAAGAAGAAGGAAGGTTATTGTAAAGTTACCCCAAAAAAGTATTGTGAAGAACTTGCAAAAAAAGATGGTTATGATGGAACCAAAGTGATTGTTAATGGGAAGCCTTGTTATAAAAAAGAGGGAGTTGCTGGAACAGACCATTGGGATGTAAGA